>JAYUKJ010000051.1:0-1774 GCA_043764555.1 Saprospiraceae bacterium | reverse complement strand
TGAGTCAAGAAATTAAAAACGAAGCGTTGGAACAGATTGAAAAAGATGTTTTAATGGGTTTTGAAAGCGCCGAAGACATGGTGGACAGCATCAGCGATATGTTTCTAAACGAAGACGATTTTGATGAAGATTGGTTAGCCGAAACGATTGAAACGAAGTGCGAAGAACACCGCGAAAACAGCTTTAATTGGTCAAAACCCACGGATTTTGAGCGATTAGAGGCAGCTTTTGCCCACTTAATTGAACAGAAAATTGTCTGTCTCCACAAAGCGGGATATACGAAACAAGACAGCATAAGCGACTGCGAAGAAGCAGTTGAAGAATTGGCTGATTTGGGCATCGAAGCCGTTGGCTATTGCTACTACCACACGCAAGACTGCGAGCGCGCAATTGACCCAAAAGAGCGCTGTTTGTTACTCGGTTTTGACAGCGTCAATCAAGACGATGATGAAGCAGAATTGGTTGGCGACGCGATTGTGGAAGTCTTAAAAGTGCTTAATTTTGAAGTCAATTGGGACGGCACAATCAACCAAAGAATCGAAATAAAAAACCTCAATTGGCAGAAAATCCCCGACGAAGAAGATTGGGGAATTGGGCGCGTTGTGGCGCTTTTTACGAAAGAAAAAGAGGAATAAAATGGACGGTGTTGGCTGTAAGATGTACGGATTGCAACCTTCATAAAATTTATAGGTCATTAAAATCAGATATAAATGTTCCGTTTATATCCCCGATGGAAATTGTGCCGCTTTAAGACGTTTTGGCGTTTTAAAGCGGCTTTTTTATTCTTTATCCACCACCCGATTGACAATATACAAGGCAAAACCGACCAAAATAGCACCCATTAATTGCTGCTGACTAATGGTCGTTTTTAGAACTAAAACCGAAGTTACGACCGTAAATAAAGGCGTCAAAAACAAAAAACTACTCGATTTTAAGGCACCGCCGCGACTCAAAGCAACGTACCAAAGTCCGAAAGAACCGACCGAAGAAGGCAGAAACAACCACGCAAACCAAAACCAATCTCGGGGTGTTGCGGTCGTTAAATCGTAGCTTTCTTTTGCAAAAAAAGACGCTAAAATCAAGACGCTGCCGCCGACCAACATTTGCCCGAAACTTAGGATAAAAGGGGGGACTTTTAGTTGCTTATATTTGGTGAATAAAGTCGCCGATGCCCAACACAATGCCGATGCCAAACCCAATAAATTGCCTCGCATTTCGAGCGCATTTGCGTTGAAGCCAATCAACAAAACGACGCCCAAAAAGCCTAAAAATAACCCGATATACTGAGGGGTCCTAATTTTTTCTTTCAAAATAATTGGACTCAACAGAGCGACCCAAAGCGGATTTGTGAACAACAAAACTGCCGCCGTTGACGCACTAATATACAACATCGAAAGGAATAAAAGCCCCATTGTACCGCCCGTTTGCAACAAGCCGACTGTGGCAATTTGTCGCCAATTTCGCGCAGAAATGCCCTCAAATCGCTGCTTTAGAAGAAAAATCACGGGCAATGTAGCAATCGCGGCAAGAAAAAAACGCCAACCCACAAGCGTAAAAGGCGGCACTGTTTGCAACAAAATTTTGCTCGCCACGAAGGACGTTCCCATGCAAAATGTGGCGCCAACTATCGCGGTATAAAAACCGTTTAATTTCATTTTGAAAACTGATTAGACGAATTAATTTTACACGGATTATATGGTTTATTTTAACACGAATTTTAGCGAATTTTACGAATTACACGAATTTCTCTTACACGACTATTCATTTTATTTAA
>JAYUKJ010000050.1:0-1774 GCA_043764555.1 Saprospiraceae bacterium | reverse complement strand
TCAACCATTTGCGCGGTCATTTGCGCAGCGCCGACCTTGAAATGAAGCGCATAAAATACCCCGCAATTATCCTCTTGGTTTCGGGTGGACATACGTTTTTAGCGTATATGACAAACCCCGTTGACATTAAATTATTGGGGTCAACGCGCGACGATTCGGTCGGCGAAGCCTACGATAAAGTCGGCAGAATGTTGGGATTAGGCTATCCTGGCGGACCAGCCGTTGACCGCATGGCGAAGGAAGGGCAGCCGTCGATTCCGTTTCCGCGGCCGATGTTGCATCAGGGTTTGGAGTTCTCTTTGTCGGGTCTGAAAGCCGCCGTTTCGCGCTATTTGGGCGCAACGGAAAACCCCGTTTTGCCCGATGTTGCGGCGTCTTTTGTTCAAGCCGTGATGGAGATTTTGATTAAAAAATGCCGTCTTGCGATTACGAAAAATCGGTGTGTGTCCTTGGTCGTTGTCGGCGGCGTGGCGGCGAGTCCGCAGTTGCGCGCGGAAGCCACCAAATTGTGCCAAACGATGGGCATCGAGTTGTGTTTGCCGCCCGTCAAATGGTCAACGGACAATGCGGCGATGATTGCTTTGGCGACTTGGGATTACATTAATATGGGCGTTTTGATTAAGCCGCTGCCGCAATTGCAGCTGGGAATTGGCGATTTTTAAGGCCAATTGCGCCGATTTTTACGGATGACTCAACAACGACTAATCCCATGTAATTGCTATTTGTACATAATTTAGGGCAAGATACTGAGGGGTCCTAAAATCGTGAAATGCGCTCTTTTATTGTCCTTATTTTCTTGATTTTAAAGCAAAAAAGCCGTTAGAAACAATCGTTTCTAACGGCTTTTTTTTATTGAAGTAGTAGGATTTATAGAGTGGTTAGAAAGAATTTAATAGGATTTTAAACGGCAGATAAAGTCATTTAAAGTCATTTAAAATCTTATTAAATCCTTCCTAATCAACCTATCCTATTTCCATAAAACTTAATCATTAAACACTTCAACTTCGTGCGTTTTGACGACTAAATCCGTGAATTTTCCGCGGAAACGCGTCGCTTTGACGATGTGGTTGTCAATCCAATGGTAGTTGCCGCCGCGTGGTTTGCCGAACAAAATGCCGTGGTAGTTGAAACCGTGTTTTTGCAACCAAATTTCGGTCACTTCGCGGTGTGCTTCGGTGCGCGAAGTGAAGAAGAAGATGATGTGACCGTCTTCGTACCACTTGTTCAAAATGCGGTGTGCATCGGGGTAAGGCAGGACAGTTCCCATGCGTTCAGGCTCCTCGTTCGGAACGTCGTCGCAGATGGTGCCGTCAATATCAATCAAATAATTTTTGACGCCGTGTGCCAATAATGGACTAAGCGATTCCCCTTTTTCGTTGAAAATCTGCTTCAACTCGTGGTTATTTTGTTCTAAAGTCATAAAAAATGTCAATTAATTACCTTTTCAATTAAGAAAAAATGGATTTAAAAATGTTTGATAGAAATTTTGCGCAAAAGTAAAGCGAGTTTTTGTATTTCAATAGAAAATCCATTTTTAGTTACTTTTTAGCAAAAAAGGCATTTTATACTGAGGGGTCCTCTTTTAAGTGAAAAGTGAAAAGTGAAAAATGATGAGTTGTGTCGCTCACACTTATCATTTTTCACTTTTCATTTTTCACTTAGTTATCGTTTTCCCTTAAATTTCACTTTTTTAATCAATTCCGCGTACAGAATCACGTCGTGCGGCGCTTTGGTTGTTCCGCCAAAAAACGGATGAATAAAACACGCCCAAGAT
>JAYUKJ010000049.1:0-22056 GCA_043764555.1 Saprospiraceae bacterium | reverse complement strand
AAACGACGTTTATTGTGCCGAAAAAAGCCTTGACTTTGCTCAAAAATTCGTTGCCCCAAAACGACGAAGTGAAGGTTTCTTACAACAAAGCGAACGCCTTTTTCAGCTTCGGACAAGTGAGTATGGTGTGTCGTCTGATTGACGCGCGCTATCCTGATTACAACGCGGTTATTCCGATTGACAACCCGAATCAAGTGGTGGTGAACCGCGCAGATTTCCAAAATTCGATGAAACGGATTGCGATTTATGCCAATAAAACGACCAATCAAGTTGTTTTGAACATCACAGATAAGAGCTTGACAATTTCGGCGCAAGACCTTGATTTCTCAAACGAAGCGACCGAACAACTCTCTTGCAATTTTGAAGGCGACCCAATGACGATTGGTTTCAACGCAAAATTTCTCGTTGAAATGCTCGGCGTGATGGAAGGCGACGAAGTGAAAATTGATTTGTCAACGCCAACGCGGGCGGGTATCATGCGCCCAACCGACCCCGTTGATGGCGAAGATATTTTGATGCTCGTTATGCCCGTGATGTTGTCTAACTAATTGATTTTTTCGTTTTTATATAAATAAAAAATACGCCTTTAAAGCCATTGTAGGCTTTAAAGGCGTACTCTTTTTGGGGTATTTTTTAAAGTGTAAATAAATTTAGTGTTAAATATTTATAATTTTTGAAAAAAAATAATGTATTACTATTGTGGAATTAAAAACAGTAGTATATTTATCCCGCAAGCTAAGGAAAAAAGGATTTCATCACTATTCTCTAAAACATCTTACAATGGTCATTCTCTACGTCGTTGCGCTCGTTTTCGTTGCGAGTGCGTTCTTAGATGCTACCTCTTCGATGGCACAAAGAAAGCGCTACTATCGCTAACAAACAACACCGAACAAATCAAGAAATCAAAAGCGCGGCTGTCTCAGTTAAGTCAAATATTGGGTTATTGTAAAATAAAAACGACCCAATTCAATGACGATTCTGAAACAGCCGCTTTTTTATGCCTAAATACTGAGGGGTCCCTTTTTAGAATCTGATTCTAAAAAGGGACCTCTCAGTATTTTTATGATTTTAGATTTGACAACTTTAAAAAAAACTGTCAAATCTTTAACAACGCAACTAACTTAGTTAATTTTTCACCGCTGGCTGCTGCTCCGAAATTTCGATGCTCGTCGGACCGCTCACGATTTTAAACTCCGTGCGGCGATTCTGCAAATGCTCTTCATCTTCGCATTTCACACCATTTGCACAACGGTTCACCAATTGCGTTTCACCGTAACCTTTTGCATTGATATTTTCGGTTTTGATGCCTCTGCCGACCAAATAGGCTTTGGCGCCATCCGCACGTTTTTGCGACAATATCAGGTTATACGCATCAGAACCACGCACGTCCGTGTGAGAACCCAACTCGATAACCATCGCGGGGTATTTCACCATAATATCGTACAAATAATCAAGCGATTTTTGCGCTTCGCCAAAATTCTGCATATGCGCGTCATTTGCTTCAAATTTATCCAATTTGTAGAAAATATTGTTCAACGCAATTTTTTGATTCGTCGTGACCGTAATAATTTTCACTTTCAACTTCAACAATTTTTCAATCGTCGTTGTCTCCGTAATATCATTGGTGTTGAAAGTCACCGTATCCGACGTGTAACCCGATTTGCTCGCAATCAATCGGAAAGATTTGCTCAACGGCAAACCCGCACGATAGACGTCCATGGCACGAGAATCCGATTTTTTAGACGCCAATTCCGTCAACGTGTAAGTGACATTTGTCAACGCCTTGCCGTTTTCTTCGGCTCTTGCTTCCAAATTTGCCGAAATAGTGGGCAAAGGGCGCAAGGTTGCCGTCTTTTTAATCGTCGTACTTTTGGCAATATCCATGGTATTAAACGACAATGTGTCGCTGTAATACCCCGCTTTCGACACAATCATCGAATAAGACCGCTTCTGCGTCAACGCCGACGTGTATTTATCGACCGTTTTTGAATCATTCGAGGCTTTGGTTGACAAATCTCTGAATTCATACGTCAAACCTTTCATTGGTTGCTTCTTCGGGTCGATGGCATCAACGATTAAATCAATAATAACAGGCTCACTTTTCACGACGTAAATGTCTTCGCAGCACGTGCTTTTCAACGAGCGACCGCCTTTGCGATTCGATGTAAAAAAAGCCGTTCCGTTGGCATCCATCGTGAAATAAGCGTCATTTTGGGGCGAATTGTAGCCTTTCCCCATATTTTCAGGCTTTGTCCACGTGGCACCGTTCCAAGAAGCAACGAAAATATCGGAGCCGCCAATCGTTGGATGTCCGTTTGAACTGAAATACAATTTACCATTTTGGTAGAATGGCGTTTCGTCTTCACCCGTCGTATTGATAACTGCGCCCAGATTAACGGGCGTTGAAAATTCGCCTTCGCTTACTTTATTTGCGTAAAAAATGTCAAAACCGCCTTTCGTGCTTTCCATATTTGACGTGAAAAACATCACTGGCTTGCCGTATAATTCACCCATTGCGGGGTGTTTCGACTGCCATTTACCGTTGAGACCAACGACTTCTTTGGCAGCGCCAAAAGAGCCATCGCCTTGTTTTACCGAGTAAAAAATCGTGGATTCACCGACTTCGTTGCCGTCTAAAACGAAACGAGAAAAATACATCGTTTGCCCGTCGGCCGAGAAACTCACGTTGCCTTGATGCGCACCGAGGCGATTTATTTCACCACCTAAGGCTTCAGGTTTCTCAAATTCGCCTTTAGCGTTGAAGCTCGATTTGTAGATTTTTGCGTAGAAATCGCCTTCTTTACCGTCAATAATCGTCACCTTACCGTCGCGAAGCGCGGCGAAATACAACATATTGCCCGATACTGAGGGGGAGTATTCGCTGTTGCCCGTGTTGACTTTGGTGCCTAAATTTTCAAGCAAAAGACGTGGATTTTCCTTCATCCGCATCGCCAACTTTGCGCCTTCAAGCTCGGTTTTGGCGCGCGCAACCTTAACGTCGTCTTTCGACGTTTTCATGAACTCTTCCAACGTCACAACGGCTTCGTCGTATTTTTCATTCACTTTTTGCATCATGCCCAAATACAAACGGGCGTCTTCGTTGACTTCCACCGTTGACGTTTTTGAGCGTTGCAAGCTGCGTGAAAAATTCGCCTCCGCTTTCGTATAATCCTTTAGGTTCATATCGGCGAGACCGATTTTGTACAAAACCGTGCGGTCTTTGGTCGCTTCGTAGTATTTATTGTAAAAATCGAGCGCATTCACGTAGTCTTTTGCCTCCATTTTTTCTTCTGCCACCTGCAACATATATTCAGGGCGACTGGCATTGAGCGGTTGTGCCTCAGCGACGATTGGCGCTAATCCCCTCAGTATTAATGCGATTAAGATGATATTTTTAATTTTCATTTTCAGAAAAGGTATTTTTTGAACTTGATTGCTTTTGCAAATAGACTTTTAAATTAAATGTTTGAATTATTGCCCACTATTCAGTTCTGCGCGTTTTTTTTGATCAAAAACACGTTTTATACTGAGGGGGCCTCTTTTTTCAAACTTTAGTATTTTGGACATAACAATGCCGCTGGCGGATTCGGTCTTTTGAAAATCTTACCGATGTACGCCACTGCGATTTCAAAACCATCTTGCGCGCGGGTATTTGACCGCAAAGTCGATGTGGTATAATCATACGATGCACCAACCCGAATGTCGCCAAAATCAACACCGCCCAACACTTGCAAAGCGTCGCCCAAGCGATAGCCGAGACCGCCCCGAATCATAATGTTTTTCTTAGGGTCAATTTTCAAACCGCCGACTGCGTGAAGCATTGTTTCGCTCGTGCCGCCTGCCGTGCGGAAAATGAGCGCGGGAAAAACCGAAAAGCGCTTGTTAAGTGCCGCGTCAACGGTTGCGTAGAAGTTAAAACGACTCGGTAGTTTTGAAGCTGTCTGCGTTATTAAGTTGTCTTTCGGCGAAAAAGCGTGTTCAAGCGACAAGCCGACGTTCAAAGTTGATGTTTTGCTCATTTTGCTGCGCAAATTTGCCCCTAAATTAAAATCTTGGTAGCTCACGCCTTTTGTATCAATGTTTCCCACATCGCGACTCACGCCCGTTCCAATAATTCCGTCTTGGAATTTGAGTTTATCGCGGTCAATGTTGCGTTGCATAAAACCAAATGCCGCACCGATGGACAACACATTTCGTGCCTTCGCGTCCATGCCAATGTGATAGGCGGCATTGATTGAGATGCCCGTGTTTGTGAGCGCCGCAACACCCGCCGCATCGCGCGCGAAATTGACGCCGAGACCAATCCAGTCTTGTTTGCGTAAGCCTTTAATGGGCAAATCGGCGAATAAAACGGGCGTTTGGTAGCCGTTTTTGACACCTGAATTCCATTGACTGCGGTACAAACCGCCGATGCGGTAAGTGCCTTCAAAGAGACCCGTTTGTGCGGGATTGACCGACAAAGGCGCGTAGGTAAACTGCGTGAAGTGAATGTCTTGCGCTGAGAGCGCAAAAGGCGACATTAAGAGAATAAGTAAAAGTCGATTTAATCTCATACCGATTTTTTTATGTTTTTAAGAGACTGAAATTTACGGATTTAAGCGATTATTGCACCTTTCGATTGCTTGCAAAACAATAACGCCGTGCAAAGTAGAAACTCTTGCATTTATGACAAAAGAAACGAGCGAAAAAATGCCCAACGTAGTGTTAATCATTTCTAAAACGCCCTTTTTACATTTATTTCATACGGTAAATATCATGTTTTAGTTACGCCAATTTGTTGAAAATAGTCGTTTTTTGACGTCAAATCCATTTACACAACTACTTTTACAGCTTAAAAAAAATAAATAATGCTTGAAAAATTAAGAAACAACTTCGGGTATATTTTACTCGCAATCGGACTGTTATACGTCGTTGGGCGCTATTTTTACAAAAAAACAAGCGTTATCAACGGTGAAACCGCGCCAAACTTCACATCGATGCAACTCAATGGCGAAGCGTTTGATTTGTCAACCACGCGTGGACAATACATTTTGCTCGATTTTTGGGGTAGCTGGTGTGGACCGTGCATTGAAGAAGTGCCGCAATTGAAGGCATTGCATCAAAAATTTCACGGAAAAAAGTTTCGAGATGGGAAAAATTTCGACATCGTGAGCTTTGGCGTCGAAAAAGACCGCGTGCGTTGGGCCGCGGCGATTCAACAATTGGGCATGGACTGGACGAATGTTTCCGATTTCAAAAATTTGGAATCGCCCATCACGCAACTATATGGTGTACGCGTGATTCCGACCGAAATATTGCTCAATACTGAGGGGGTCATTATTGGCGTCAATTTGCCCATTAAGGAGGTCGAAAAAATACTGCTTGAGAAAATATTATGATACTAACAAAAGGATATTGGAATATCAGCCTTGCTGTGCGTTGATAATCAACTGTTTACAAAATGTGTTGACTCTACGAGTCAAATACTGAGGGGTCTTAAATTGGTGCTATTACAAATATGTTGAGCCTAACGGCTCAATCAGTAGGCGTTTAATTGAGCCGTTAGGCTCAACATATTTGTAACACACTTATGAAACGCTTTTTACTTGACTCGTAGAGTCAACACATGTCATAAGTCATTGATTATCAATTAACAACAAGTCTATTGGAATATTAATTATCGCCACAATATCTCAATATCCTTTTGCTTTTTTTGTTGCAAATACCAAAATCCGATGAACGCCGCAGCACTCATCACTGACATTAAAAGCCACAAAGCCGAGTAGCCAAACGCCGAAATGACCTGTGTGCCAATCAGCGGCGCAATGACGTTTGAAACCGAATACGCCATGCCGTAGAGTCCCATATATTGCCCTTGCCGCAGCGTTCCCGCCCGTTTTGTCGCCCAACTTGTGCTGAACGGCATGACGAAAATTTCACCAAAAGACGTTGGAATCATGTATAAAATGACCGCCAAAACCGCCAAATTAGTTGGCAATAAAAAAGCTAAATAGGACACGCCGTACAAGACAACCCCCAACCGAACAAACCACATCGCCGAGCGCCGATTTTCAATCCGAAAAATCAAGGGCATTTCAACGGTCATGACGATGAACGCATTAAATGAAGTCGCTATGCCAATTTGCGCTTCGTCCCAATGATACACCTCTTTGAAAAACACGGGAACTGTCCACAATATCTGCATAAAAACCGTTGCGCCAATGAGCGTCAAAAAGACGAAAAACAGGTAATCTCGGTCTTTGTAAGCCGATATTTCAACATTTTGTTTTGCGTTTTTGAGTCCCTTTTCACGTGAATTTTCGTTATTTTGAGCATTTTTATCGCTTTTTTCGGTTTTATACTGAGGGGTCTCCTTTTTTTCTTTTACAAAAATAAAGAGCAATAAAGCGGCCGCGAAACACGTCAAACCATCAACCCAAAAGAGCCATTCCCAACCCAATTTGACCAGCAATCCGCCGCCAATCAGCGCGACCGTTATTGCCAAATTGACGGCAATCCGCATGAGCGAAAACGCCCGCGTGCGCGTTGCATCGTCGCTGTTCATCCGTATAGCGACTTGATTTGCGGGGCGAAAAGCATCGCCAAAAAAGGCAAATAGAAAGGTCATACCGCACATCGCCCAAAATTCACGCACGTACATGGTGCCAATAAACGTCGCCCCCGCGCAGCACAATGACCACATCTGAACCAGTCGAAAACCAATTTTATCCGTCAACCAACCACCGATGTACAAACCGCACATCGTCCCAATGCCGTAAAAAACGAGAACATAACCCGCTTCTTTCAAATCGAAACCCAATTGCTGCGTCAAATAAATGGTCAAAAAACACACGACCATCGTCCCCGTCCGATTGATGAGGCTGACGCCCGAGAGCAACCAAACAATGCGTGGAATGCCTGAAAAAGATGTGAAAAGCGCGGTAATTAGAGTTTTCATAATCGGAAGTATTAAATTTTGAGCCGCAAAAGTGCATTTTTTGTCTGTAAAAAAGCAAAATGCTGAGGGGCCCTTTTCGGAAAGCCTTAAAATTTTGTTAATAAAAGCCCCGAAAGCGGCGGTAGTTTTAGGTGAAACGTTTGGAAGCTGTATCTTGGGACTTTATTTTTAGAAGTGAAAAAAAGCAATCATTTTTGCACTTTGAAGGTAAGTAGTTGAGGGTTCAGGGGTTTAAGATTTGACAATTCTTAAAAAGTTGCCAAATCCGACGAACCTGCTCACGACAGTCAAATAATTTGTAAAAAAACATAATCCGCACGTCTTAAATTCTTTAAAAAACATGACAATTACTCGATTTTTGCTCGCTTTAACGCTAATACTGAAAGGGGTTTCGATGACCGCACAGACGCAGCCACCGCCTCAAATGCCCAAATTACCCACGCCGCCGCCAACTGAAAAAGTGGATAATTTGGTCCAATTCAGTGGCGTTATCGTCACCGATGAGCGTGGTCAAATGGCGCCCGTGCCTTACGCGGCGGTTTATATTCCGAGTCGAAAAATTGGAACGACGGCGAATTATCAAGGTTTTTTCAGCATTGTTGCCGAAAAAGGCGAAACGGTCGTGTTTTCCGCGCTTGGATTTCGGAAATCCACGTACACCATTCCGCAATCGCTGAAAGATGAGCGCTACTCAATGGTCAAAATTTTGAGCCGCGACACCATATTATTAGATGAAGCCATTATTTTTCCGTGGCCAAGTCGCGACCATTTCAAAACGGAGTTCTTGGCGATGAACGTTCAAAGCGAATTGGAACGCCGCGCGATGGAAAATCTCGCCGCAGAAACGTTGGAAAAAGTGCGTGAAGTGACGCCAAAAGACGGTCGTGAAACGGGTCAAATGTACCTCCGTCAGCAAGCTAAAAATTACTACTATTACGGTCAGGCACCGCCGATGAATATTTTCAACCCCTTGTCGTGGCAACAGTTTTTCCAATCGTGGAAAAATGGGGATTTTAAAAAGAAAAATTAAACGCAATGCACTAATTAATTGCTAATCAATTGTTAATCAATGCTTTGCAAACTTTTAAATTCTCGATTTTTAATTTTTAATTCTCACAATGATATTACGAGCAGAAAATTTGATGAAAAGCTACGGCACGCGGCAAGTCGTAAAAGGTGTTTCGGTTGAGGTGAATCAAGGTGAAATCGTTGGTTTATTGGGTCCAAATGGCGCGGGAAAAACGACGACTTTTTACATGACCGTTGGGTTTATCAAACCAAATGGTGGCGCCGTTTACCTTGATAATGAAGACATTACGGACTTGGCGATGTATCGGCGCGCGCAAAAAGGCATCGGTTATTTGCCGCAAGAACCGTCCGTTTTTCGGAAACTCACGGTTGAAGACAACATCAAAGCCGTGCTTGAAATGACGCGCCTCAGTACGACCGAGCAAAAAGAGCGTTTGGAAGTTTTGTTGGATGAATTTAACCTTCATAAAGTCCGAAAAAGCAACGGTGACACGCTGAGTGGTGGCGAGAGACGGCGGACTGAAATTGCGCGAGCGCTCGCAACTTCGCCCAATTTTATCTTGTTAGACGAGCCTTTTGCGGGCATTGACCCGATTGCGGTGGAAGATATTCAGTACATTGTTGCCAAATTAAAAACTAAGAATATTGGTATTTTAATCACCGACCACAACGTTCAAGAAACATTGTCGATTACCGACCGCGCTTATTTGATGTTTGAAGGCAATATTCTGAAAGCGGGAACCGCCGAAGAATTGGCCGCCGACGAAATGGTCCGAAAGGTCTATCTCGGCAAAAATTTTGAATTGCGCAGAAAGATAATCGAGGTTTAAAACGCCTACATATATACGTGTGACGTTTTTGATAAAATAAATTCCTTTATACTGAGGGGTCCTATTTTTCGCGTAAAATATTGATTATAAATTAATTACAAATTCTTAAATTTACGAAAGTAGCAAAATCTTACGTATTTTAATTCTAAAAAAATAAAAACGAAGAATCATGTTGGAAGAAAAAAACAAAGTCAAAATTGCCCCAAAGAAAAAAAAGGCGGTTATCAAGAATCTCAACGTTGGCATCAATGAATTTGGCGAGTTGACATCAAGCGTCAAATTTGACGACATCAATACTTTTTTGAACAAGACGGTGCAAGACCGTAAGCTGGACGAAAAAAAAGAAAAAGAGAAAGCTGACAAAAAGAAAAAATGACCCCCTCAGTATTTCGACTAAAAAAGCCTTACAAACGCGTGTTTGTAAGGCTTTTTGTCTTTTTTTGCTAAAAAAACGTCTTTTCGGCGTAATTTTTAACGATTATCGATACGAGCAAATATAGTTTTTTATCTTCGCACCGCTTTTTCGGGACCCCTCAGTATAAAGCGCTTTTAAGTTATAAATTTACAGTTTTTTACACGTAAAAAGATTGTTTTAACATAAAATACTCTTTTTTTACTCATAAATTTAAAATCATTTTAATAAAAATCATTTTCAAAATGACAGGCTCAACCGTAACGATTAAAAACGGGAAACTTAAAGTTCCCAACGACCCGATTATCCCATTCATCGAAGGCGATGGCACAGGACGTGATATTTGGAAAGCAAGCGTGCGCGTTTTCGACGCTGCCGTAGAAAAAGCATACAAAGGCAAAAAGAAAATTGTGTGGAAAGAAGTTTTGGCGGGCCAAAAAGCGTTTGACGCGACGGGCAACTGGTTGCCAGACGAAACGTTGGACGTTATCCGCGAGCAACTTATCGCCATCAAAGGACCATTGACGACGCCAATCGGCGGCGGTATTCGCTCTTTGAACGTGGCTTTGCGTCAAATCCTTGATTTGTACGTGTGTTTGCGCCCCGTTCAATATTTCAAAGGCGTTCCTTCGCCAGTCAAGCGTCCAGAAGACGTGGATGTGGTGCTTTTCCGCGAAAATACGGAAGACATTTATGCAGGTATCGAAATGGTTGGTGGCTCGGAAGCATCGGCAAAATTGTTAACTTTCTTGAAGAAAAACTTCCCGAAAGATTTTGAAAAAATTCGTTTTGGCACAAAGGAAAAAGTAAAAGAATACAACAAAGCGGCTAAATTGAAAGGCGCCGACAACGACGTTATCGTCGGTCTTGGCATCAAACCCGTGTCAAAATTGGGTACTGAACGCCTTGTTCGCGCGGCAATTGAATTCGCAGTGACCAACAAACGCAAGTCCGTGACGATTGTCCACAAGGGCAATATCATGAAATTTACGGAAGGTGGCTTCCGCGATTGGGCGTACAATTTGGCAGATACGGAATTTGCGGACACAACTTTTACGTGGACAACTTACGACAAAATCAAAGCAGCGAGTGGTGCAGCAGCAGCAGACGCCGCGCAAAAAGAAGCCTTGGCCGCGGGAAAAGTGCTTGTAAAAGACGCGATTGCCGACATTGCTTTGCAACAAGTTTTGACGCGCCCAACTGATTTTGACGTCGTGGCAACCTTAAATTTGAACGGTGATTACCTGTCGGACGCCCTTGCGGCGCAAGTTGGTGGCATCGGTATCGCACCGGGTGCCAACATCAACTACGTTACGGGTCACGCGATTTTTGAAGCGACACACGGTACAGCACCGAAATATGCTGACCTTGACGTTGTGAATCCATCGTCGGTTTTGTTGTCGGGTGTGATGATGTTAGAGTACATGGGTTGGGATGCTGCGGCAAAATTGATTGTTAAAGGCATCGAAAAATCAATCACATCGAAGCGTGTAACTTATGATTTTGAACGCCTTATGGAAGGTGCGACAAAATTGAAATGTTCGGAATTTGGTGATGAAGTTATCAAAAATATGTAATTTTTACGTGGTTTTGAATAGAAAAAGGCTTTGGCGGTGACGTCAAAGCCTTTTCGTTTTTTACACAAAACGCGTGATTGGGCGTCAAAAAAGAAGTTTTCCGATGTTCGGGATGCCGTAAAGACGTCAGATACTGAGGGGTCCCTTTTTTCCTTTTGCCCTTCAGCAGGAAACTAAAATCAAACGAAAAAGCATTTTCCTCTTGAAAATGTGGAAAAATAGCGTCCTTCGCGGCTTAATTATTCCAAATTTCAAAGATTTCAAATTCCAAAAGTATAATTTGAAATCTTTGAAATTTGAAATCTTTGGAATTTGAAATCTTTGGAATTTGGAATTTGGAATCCTTGAAATTTGGAATCCTTGAAATTTAAAAATATGTTAAAAATATCCGCTCAAATCCTCTCCATTGTTCTGCATCCCTTGTTGATGTTAACGTA
Organism: Saprospiraceae bacterium; assembly: GCA_043764555.1. Lineage (GTDB taxonomy): Bacteria > Bacteroidota > Bacteroidia > Chitinophagales > Saprospiraceae > JAAFJT01. The sequence goes on along the minus strand of JAYUKJ010000049.1, from coordinate 10,834 downwards.
TATGTTGGGTTTATTGCTCATCGTGAATCCTTATTTGTTCGGCATCAACAGCGCGAGCGAAGGGAAATTGTTGATGCTACGCGTTTTCATCACGACGTTCATATTGCCCGCTTTCGCCATATTTCTGATGTACCGTTTAAAACTCATTTCGAGCGCCGAAATGACGGATAAACAAGAACGCATCGGACCTTTTATCGCAACGGGCGTCTTCTATACGTGGGTTTTTCGCAGCGCCTTGAACGACCCAAATATGCCAACGGCGTTTTTAATCGCGGCGCTTGGCACCACAATCGGTCTTTTTGCGTGCTTTTTGGTCAATTTATTCTTCAAAATCAGCCTTCACGCAACGGGCGCGGGTGGCTTCGTCGGCATGGTTCTGATAACTTGGTGGTATTACAGCTACGGCGCGTTTTCGATGTGGCTGCCGTTTTTGGGCGTCTGCATCGTAAGCATCAACGCTATTTTGTTGTTCAGCATTGTGCTTGCGGGCGCAGTCGGAACTGCACGTTTGTTGCTCGGTGCGCATACTTCTAAGGAATTATACGCAGGTTTTCTGATGGGATTAGCGGCGCAATACGTGGCCTTGCAATTTCTTGTTTGAAAAACTGAAAAAAGAGACCCCTCAGTATATGACGCATTTTTGACATCATGAGCATTGAAAAACGACTTTTGGACAATAATTGCGTGTGAAAACGACCTTTTTCGTACCTTTGCGACGGAATAAAACCCGATTTTATAATAAATTAAAAGAATCTAAGTCATGTTAAAACAACTCATCACCGTCCTTAGCGTCGGTACACTCTTAGCCGTTGGCTGCAACACAACCAATAAAACTTCTGCAAAAAAAGAAGTATCAGAATCTGAAGCCTACACGGCGTTTCAAAAAAACAAAGGCGACGGCAAAACTTTTGGCGAAAAAGTCACCGCTAAAGACGCCGTAACTTATGACGCAATGCTTGCAAAATTGGGCGCTGCTCAAAAGCTCGACAACGTGAAAGTAATGGGTACGGTCGAAACAGTTTGCAAAGCGAAAGGCTGCTGGATGAACATTTCGAGCGACAAAGGCGCGCCGTCGATGTTCGTAAAATTCAAAGATTACGCTTTTTTTATGCCTAAAGATATTGCGGGTAAAAAAGTCGTCATGGTCGGTAATGTGTTCAAAGAGACCACAACCGTCGATGAATTACGTCATTTCGCCGAAGACGAAGGCAAATCTAAAGAAGACATCGCTAAAATCACGAAGCCTAAAGAAGACATCAAATTCATGGCGACGGGCGTTTTGCTGTTGGACTAATTTTCTTTAGATTTTGGAGAAATAAGACCCCTCAGTATATGAAGTACAACGGCATCCCGAACATCGGGAAAACTGTTTTTTTGCAATAAACGTCGAAGCGTGCTGAAAAGCCCTTCGACGTTTGTCGTAAAAGGGTTTTATACTGAGGGGTCTAAAAAATTGTCATAATTAGATAAAAATTGTACGTTTGTGAAAATTTTAAAACACCCTGAATTCTATCAAAAAACATTCGTCGTTATATATAAATTGTTCATAAACAAGCCTTTATAAACTTATGGAAGAACTTAGTCAAGAACCCCAAGCGCCTTCAATCCACGAAACGACGGAGGAAACGCAATGGGGCGCTAACAAATTAGATTTGAGCTGCGTCCAAAATGCGGCGGCGGCGATTCGCCGAGAACTCGCCAAAGTCGTGGTTGGACAATCCGAATTGGTCGAATTGTTGACGATTACGGTGTTTTGCGAAGGACACGTTTTGTTGGAAGGCGTTCCCGGCATTGCCAAAACCTTATCGGCAAAATTGCTCGCTAAAACGATTCACGCGGACTTTGGACGGATTCAATTTACGCCCGATTTGATGCCTTCGGACGTCGTTGGCACGATGGTTTTCAACACCAAAACGTCGGATTTTTATTTCAACGAAGGTCCCATTTTTTCAAATATTGTCCTCATTGACGAAATCAATCGCGCGCCCGCCAAAACGCAATCCGCGCTTTTTGAGGTCATGGAAGAACGGCAAGTGACGGTGGACGGCAAAACCTACCCGATGACGTATCCGTTTTTCGTCATTGCCACGCAAAACCCGATTGAGCAGGAAGGTACCTACAAATTGCCCGAAGCACAACTTGACCGTTTTATGTTCAAAATCAACATTACGTACCCAAGTTTGGCGGAAGAACAGCGAATTTTACGCTTGTTTAAAGAAGATTTTAGGCAAACTAAGACGGCCGAAGTCAACGCTGTTTTGACGGGCGAAGACATCAGAGCGGTCCAAAGTTTGATTGAACAAGTCCACATTAGAGAAGAATTGCTCGATTATATTGCCGCAATTGTGCATAATACACGCAACAATGGCGATATTTATCTCGGTGCATCGCCGCGCGCGTCGTTGGCGATTTTGAAAACATCGAAAGCCGTTGCCGCCATTGCGGGACGTGATTTTGTGATTCCCGAAGACATTCAGTTTGTCGCGTTCCCCGTTTTGAATCACCGCATTATTCTCTCGCCCGAGCGCGAAATGGAAGGCTACGCAACGCGCGATGTGATTGGAGAAATTATTAAGAAAATTGACGTACCAAGATAGCTATAACGTCGGCGAGGTTTCAAACCTCGCCGACGTTTGCCCCCCAAAAAAAAATCGCAAACCATTAGTTATCAATATTTTAAATCAAAAAAATGAAAGAAATTAGAAGCACCATTGAAGCGGCGTGGGACGACCGTTCGTTGTTGAAAACACCCGAAACGCAAGCCGCAATCCGTGCATTAATTGAAGCATTGGACAAAGGAAAAGTACGCGTTGCCGAGCCGACTGCGGACGGTTGGCAAGTGAATGATTGGGTCAAAAAAGGCGTGATTTTGTATTTCCCGATTCAACAGATGGAGACAATTGAAGTCGGTATTTTTGAATTCCACGATAAAATTACCTTGAAACGCGATTTTGCTGCGCAAGGTGTGCGCGTTGTGCCGCCCGCCGTGGCGCGTTATGGCTCATTTTTGGAATCGGGCGTAATTATGATGCCTTCGTATGTGAATATTGGCGCACACGTTGGTTCGGGAACCATGGTGGACACGTGGGCGACGGTTGGCTCTTGCGCTCAAATTGGAAAAAATGTGCATTTGAGTGGTGGCGTTGGTATCGGCGGCGTTTTGGAACCCGTTCAAGCCTCGCCGACGATTATCGAAGACGATTGCTTTATCGGCTCGCGTTGTATCGTTGTGGAAGGCGTTCGCGTCGAAAGAGAGTCCGTTTTGGGTGCAAATGTTGTGTTAACTCAGTCAACGCACATCATCGACGTCACGGGCGAAACGCCCGTTACTTACAAAGGCGTCGTGCCTGCGGGTTCAGTTGTGATCCCCGGGACTTACGCCAAGCAATTTCCTGCGGGCGAATTTCAAGTCAGTTGCGCCTTGATTATTGGCAAACGGACGCCGAGTACGGACAAAAAAGTGTCGTTGAACAACGCTTTGCGCGAATTTGGCGTGGCTGTTTAACGATTTTATACAAAGTTGAAAATGCCAAAGCCGCCGCCCGATTTGATTCGGTGCGGCGGCTTTGGTTTCTGTAACTTAGGGCGAAGACGTTTAGAAAATTTTCAAAATTTCCTAAATGTCGGCTCAATACCATAGACGGTTTGTTAAAAAAAATAAAATGAACTCAAAATGTTTAAATTGTGTTGCAATTTTGTTTAATTTTGCTCTCAATTCAACAGAATCACAATTTGATTTTTAAAAAATAGATTTAAAACATGAGCTATTACGCAGATATTGAAGAAGTAGAAGTTTTGGAAGAGGTTGACCTTGAAGCCGAACTGAGTGATATTGGGCTTGACCACGTGTCGTATTTGATTGTTTACAACGACGATGAAAACTCCTTTGAATGGGTCATTGAGTCCTTCATGGATGTGCTAAAACACGCCGCCGACCAAGCGGAACAATTGGCAATTATTATTCATCACAAAGGCAAAGCAACCGTGAAAACGGCGTCTTTTGCCGTCCTGAAACCCTTAAAAGATGGACTTTGCGACCGCGGTTTATCGGCAGTTATCGAAGGTGGTAACGAAGACGCTTAATTTGAAGTGTGAACGATGAAGTATGAACGATGAACAATGAAGTATGACTTCGTTTTTAGGAATTGAATTTGGTCAAAAAGGGTGAAAAATCACGTTTATACTGAGGGGTCCTATTTTTAATAAAAAGTAAAAAACGATAAATAAAAAAAGGCAGGATAAAGAAGTATGCTTCTTCATCCTGCCTTTTTTTTATATTAAAAATTACTAAGTCGAGTTGATGTGGCGCGACCTTAAGGTCACGTTACGATTAGACGCCAAATTCTAAGCCATCATAAGCCCAACGAATGAAAATAGACCCCCAAGTGAAGCCACCGCCGAAAGCAGTCAACATCAAATTGTCACCTTTTTTCAACTGATTTTCGTAGTCCCAAAGGCAAAGCGGCAACGTTGCTGCCGTCGTATTGCCGTATTTATGGATATTCATCATCACTCTTTCGTTCGGAATACCGACGCCGTCACCGACGGATTGAATAATTCTTTTATTCGCTTGATGCGGCACAAGCCAATCTATATCGTTGATAGTCATGCGATTACGTTCCAAAACTTCGTTGATTGTGGACGTCATGCCTTTGACCGCCGCTTTAAAAACGGGCTGCCCGTTTTGATACGCATAGTGCAAACGCTTGTCCACCGTCTCGTGCGAGGCAGGCGTAAGCGAGCCACCCGCTTTGATGTTCAAAAACTCGCGTCCAGCACCATCGCCGCGCAAAATACCGTCCATGACGCCAACGCCCTCTTTGGTCGGTTCGAGCATCACGGCACCCGCACCGTCGCCAAAAATAATGCACGTCGCACGGTCGGTGTAGTCAATAATGCTTGACATCATGTCGGCACCAACGACAATGACTTTTTTATGCATCCCACTTTCGATAAATTTTGAAGCCGTCATTAAAGCGTACAAAAAACCTGAGCAAGCGGCGTGGAGGTCATACGCCCACGCGTTTTTTGCGCCCAATTTATGACAAATCGTGTTGGCAGTGTCGGGAAAAACCATGTCGCCCGTGACGGTTGCGCAAATAATTAACTCGATTTCTTCGGCTTTTGTATCGGTTTTTGAGAGCAATCCGCGAACCGCCTCAACGGCCATATCAGACGTTGCCCAACCCGCCGTTTTCAAAATTCGGCGCTCTTTGATGCCCGTTCGCGAAGTAATCCATTCGTCATTGGTTTCGACCATCGTGGCGATTTCGTCGTTGGTCAAAATATAATCTGGCACGTAGCCATGAACGCCCGTAATGGCTGCTTGAATTTTTGTCATTGGTAAGTTGCGCGCTTGTTTGAACAGTTTTAATTACAACTGTTTTATTATCAATAATTTATGAATTTTATAAATTTGTGTTTTGTAGAATTATACTTTTCATTTAAAAAGGGACCCCTCAGTATTTCGCCCTTTTTGAAGTCTATTTGACCGACAAATGTAAGTTGAAGAATGTATTTATTAGTAAGGTAGAGCGATAATAAAATGCCGTGTTGCCAATAAGAAATGAAGTTCAACGTTTTTGCGACGTTATTTTTCAAAATTTAAACGAAATTTGCGCTTAATATCAAACCCATAAGAAACAGGGGACACATAGTTTATTCACATTATTGACGCCTTTTTTTCACGTCGCATGGACGAAAATACGTAAAAATAGCACTTAAAATCTTTCTCGAAATATGTTAAACAAAATCTTTTTTGGCGCAACCGCCCTTTTAATTATTGCCGCGTGTGGCGACAACGACAACGCCCAAACACCCAAACCTCGGGGTTATCCACGCATTGAATTGCCCATTTTTGACGCCGCCAATCGCTATCAAAAATTTGACGCCAACTACTGCCAATTCACGTTTGACTACCCAACTTACGCGAAAATTGAGCGCGATACGCTGTTTTTTGACGAAACGCCGCCTTCCGATTGCTGGTTCAACATGGCAATTCCGAGTCTCAATGCGACCTTACATTGCAGCTATTATGACATCAGTACCAAAAATAAATTTGAAAAACTCCGAACGGATGCCTTTTCGTTGGCGGGAAAACACGTGATTAAAGCCGATTATATCAATGACCAAAAAGTGGTGAACCCACAAGGCGTTAGTGGTTTTGCGTTCGACATTGAAGGTCCCGCGGCTTGCCCATTTCAGTTTTACATGACCGACAGCACACAACATTTTATGCGCGGTGCTTTGTACATCAATGCGCCCTCAAAAACGGATTCATTGGCACCCATTGTCGCTTTTTTGAAAGAAGATATGGCGCGTATGTTGAAGACTTTTACGTGGAAAAAGTAGTGTGAAGTGGCATTTGACCGTTAAAATGAAATTGGGATATTGTCGCACTTGACAATATCCCAATTTCATTTTAATCATTTCTCTCTCTTAGAAACGGGGTCAAAATGGTCGTGTGAAGACCACGGATGGCAGCGTAAAATGCGTTTTATGCCCATGAAAAGTCCCCGAAATATGCCCCATTCTAAAATGGCGTCAATCATATATTGCGAGCAAGTGGGCGAATAGCGGCATTTATTCGCGCCAAGCAAGGGCGATAAGAAGATTTTATAGAGCCGAATCGGGAAAACGACGAGGCGCTTTAGTAATTGATTCATGCGTTTTCTTTTTTCATAAAATTTTCAATCATTTCAAAATCAACGATGCCCGCAACGGACCCCTCAGTATTCAGCACTGGAAAAAGCGATTGTTCGACATGGAGCATTCTGTCATAAACCGATTTGATGGATTCACAAGGCGTCGTGGTTTGGAACGCGGTCGTCGTATAAGTGGACACTAAGGCATCAAAATGTTGATTTTTTTGGGCGTCGTCCATGTCGTTTTCTTGGAGAACCCCCCTCAGTATTTGGTCGTTGTCGAAGACTAAAAAATCTTGGATGCTCGTTTTTGAGCGTTTTTCAAGGGCGGTATGCATAAAATCGTTGGCTTGAAAGCGGGTAAAAACGGTTCCCATGATGTTACCAACAGTCTGTTCCAACATGGCTTGTTCCAACAAAACTTGACTGTATTCATGCCTTGCGGTATAGATAACGAAAAAGGAAATGAACATCAAAACGGGTTGAAAATGCCAATTAATCACGGCCCGCCATTCCGAATTTTCAGGCAATAAATGCGCGCCAAGCGGTAGAAAGGCGTAGATAAAAAAGGCAATTGCCACGGTTTGACCTAAGAAAACCGCCCACGCCGTCGCTTTTGCGCGGCCAAACGGGATGGACAATAAAGCGCGAAAAACGCGCCCACCGTCGAGCGGAAACGCGGGAATCATGTTAAAAACGGCTAATATCAGATTGGCGTGCAAGAGGCTTGCGAGAAAACCAGCGGTTGGGTCGAGAATAATGCGATTGGTTTCAAAATGGAGTAAGTCGTTGGCATCGAATGACAACTGGTAACCAAAATATAAGACGACCGAAAGTAAAATATAAATAGCCAAATTCACGGCGGGTCCGGCAATCGCAACGACAAATTCATGAATCGGATTTTCGGGCAATTTGTCTAATCGCGCCATGCCGCCGATGGGCAAAAGCGTAATATCGCGCGTGGAAACGCCAAAAAATTGAGCGGAAAGCGCGTGACCAAACTCGTGCAACAAGACGCAAAAGAACAAAGCCAAGACAAAAAGTCCGAAGAAACCAATATTCAACCAAGTCGCGTCGCGCGTTTTGCCGACATAAATCACAAAGAAAATCAGCAAACTGAATGACCAATGGATGCGAACAGGTATTTTGAAAAACGTAGCCATTCGGAATGAGCCGTGAAAAACGGCATATTCCAACCGCTCGAACCACGGTTGTGTCCGAATGGAATCATTAAAAAAAGAGGTTATTCCAAGCAAGTTGCGCATATAAAAATTGTGAATGATGATTTTTTTGGAAAACAAGACCCCCTCAGTATATCTCGTAAAATTTCAAATTCTAAGGATTTTAGGGATTCCAAATTCCAAAGATTCCAAATTCCAAAGATTCCAAATTCCAAATTCCAGATTTAAAATCTTTGGAATTTGGAGTCTTTGGAATTTGGAATCTTTGGAATTTGGAATCTTTGGAATTTGGAATCTTTGGAATTTAAAATCTTTGGAATTTGGAATCTTTGGAATTTGGAATTCAATTATCCATACGTCAAAATTCCCGTCGTCAAAGGCGTCACGGGTTCTTCGGTAGGTAAACGTCCTTGCAAGGCATTGAGTTTTACGTTTGGCAAATAAGGCAAAACATATTTGGCAAACAAACGCGATTCTTCGATGAGCGGATAGCCGCTCAAAATAAATGACCGCACGCCCATATCCATGTACCGATTCAGTTTTTCGAGAATTTGGTCGGGTGTGCCAACCAATGCCGCACCGCAACCCGACCGCGCCCGGCCGATGCCTGTCCACAAAGCAGATTCAACAAAATCGTCGGCATCGGCGCGCGTGTTGCGAATCTCATCCTGTCGCAAAACGCCCGCTGACTTTGAATCTTGCGTCCGATTTTTCAGGACTGCTGCTTGCTGCGCATCAAATTTTGACATCATTCGGCGGGTATAATCGCGCGCTTCTGCTTCTGTTTCGCGCACAACAATGTGAACACGAAAGCCAAAATCCACTGTTCTGCCGTAAGTTGCCGCCCTTGCGCTCATGTCTTGCATGGTTGCATAAATATTTTCTTCGGGTTCTGGCCACATCAAAAACACGTCGCAATGGCGCGCACACACGTCTTTTGAGCCGTCGCTGATGCCACCAAAATACAACAAAGGTCCGCCATTTTGCTGATACGGTTTGCAGGCGTGGCTCGGCATCGAAAATTTGTAAATCTCGCCTTCGTATTCAATGCGGTCTTGCGTCCACGCTTGTTTCAAAATCTCAATGACTTCCGTACAACGCTGATACCGCATATTATGGTCTTCGCGAAGTCCCGGCAAATCTGAATTGATGATATTAACGGTCAAACGCCCTTTCAAAATATGGTCGAGCGTAGAAAGGTGCCGCGCGAGCATCGGCGGATGAATTTCGCCCGTTCGGATGGCCGCGAGCAAGTTGATATTTTTGGTTTTCACGCCCGCTGCGCCCGCAAAGGGCAGCACTTCTTGCCCAACCACGTAGCTTGTTGGCAACAAAATATTGTTGTAGCCCAATTGGTCGGCCGTTTGCAAAATCTGATTGCAATGCTTGAAACTACTCCGACGTTTTGGGTCGAGCGTACCTAAAAAAGCTGTGTCCCCGCCGCAGAGGTCGTCGAACCAAGCAATTTCCGCAACGCGGGCAGTCGTCCGAACGGGAACGGAGGTATAGGCGGTTTGTCGTGTCATAAATTTATTTTTGTTATTTTAATTTTTAATTTTTAATTTTTTAGGACCCCTCAGTATAAAGACCCAAAAAAAGGCAAAACAAGGGAATCAACAAATGTTAAGCAGCTTTATTATTGGGCAATAATAAAATTTTGCGTGGGCGGGATGCTTTTTTGTAGGGGAAAAGAAAAACGGGAAATTTATTTTTCAACGTCATTTGATTTAATATGTTGTTTATCAGTATTTTACATAATAAAATAAAACGAATTGATTAAAATAATATTCAATATCTTAGAAAAACTTTGCGAGTTTTGCGCTTCAAATAAAATAAGACAAAAACGAAACACGACCGTTCCCTCAATGGATTTTTAAACGAGACGTTAAACGATGTTAACAAAACTATAACATTTGAAAACTTCGATAAATAGTTTCTTTCTTTGATGTATGAAACAAAATAAAGTTTAAAAGCACATTCTTACAGACGGCAATATTACAATCCCACTTACAGTTTTAAGCTAATAGCCAATCGCTCTTAGCCATTCGTTTTATCATCAACTTACAATTCTTATAGCCAAAACTGTCCTGAAACCGAGACTTAATTTTAAACAACCGTTGTTCTTTTTTAAACCGAACATATCCTTGAACACCGTTTTTTTTAACTGCTGAAAAGCACAAACTCAGGAGGCTCATGGCTGACATTTTTACACATTTCAGAGCAAAACTGAAAGATAATCCCACGCTATCAAATATTAGCAAACCAAAATCGCACAAGCCTATTCGTCGAACTGCCGAAGAAACCCGTGATTTTGATAAATGGAAAGCCTCAACGCGCCAAACGTCGATGTTGACATGGCTCCGCGAACAGCTCATGACGTACCAAAGCGCACCAACCAAAACCCAAGACGGCATTGATTTTATTGCGTCGCCGACGTCAAAAGGTTTTAGGTTGCATCCCGCTTTGACGCGTTTTCCCGATACGGCGGTCGTGCATTTGTTCGATTATTTGAAGGAACAATTGGTGGCGATTGATTATACATTGACAACTTCGGATTCACGCCTTTTTAAACGCGATTATTGGGACGAAACGATTCAAAGACACGTTTTGAAGCCCAAAAATGCGCAAAATACTGAGGAGTCCCTTTTTTTGGAAATTACGATTGAGTTGATTCTAAAAGACAATCATTTGTGCCAATTACGCATGAATGCATACGTTCCAAATACCGATATGCCGCGTCAAACAGGCGACTTTGCGGACTTGATGCAGGCAATTTTAGCTTAATTGCCCATTTATATTTTACTAATGACGAAACGCCGATGTCCTCCCGCATCGGCGTTTTCGTTTTTATTTTAAATTCCAAATTTCAAATTCCAGATTCCAAGGATTCCAAATTCCAAAAACTACTAATCTAAAATCTGGAATTCTTGGAATCTGGAATTCTTGGAATCTGGAATTCTTGGAATCTGGAATTCTTGGAATCTGGAATTCTTGGAATCTGGAATTCTT
>JAYUKJ010000048.1:0-1778 GCA_043764555.1 Saprospiraceae bacterium | reverse complement strand
TTTCATACGTTTAAGTAGTTGAGTGAGAGAAAATTATGGGCGTGTACAAATACATATTTTTATTTTATATTTTAGTTGCTAATTCTACTTCCTCTTCTAATTCGTCAATAGGTTTAATTGGTGCAATTTCTGTTTTTGCGAAGCGCGTTAAAGCGATAATAACCGCCACAATGACCGCCGCCGAACCAATGTAAAAAAACGCTTGTGCATAAGTAATTGTGGAAGATTTGAACAAAAAACCCATAGTCATACCGCCGATGTTGCCACCCGCGCCAACGATGCCAGCGACTAAGCCGACGTTTTTACTGTTCAAAAAAGGCGTCATTGCGTAGGTTGCGCCGTTTGCCATTTTCAAAAACAAAGCGAAAAGAAGCATCGTGATAACCGCAAAAGTGACTGAAGTTGCCGTTGAAAAGACCATCAGGCCAACGCCTTCCAATGCGAGAAAACCCGCTAAAAGCCAACCTTTTCCGCTTAAACCCTTTGTTTTTCCAATTTTATCGGCGAAAATGCCCCCCAACGCACGGGCAAAAAGGTTCATCATGCCAAAACAACCCGCGAGCAAACCCGCCATTTTTTGGTCGAGATGAAAGGTGTCCACGAAATGTAAAGCCGCGACATTATCAAAAGTTATTTCCATCCCAAAACACATCGCGTAGGCGAAAGTCAATGCCCAAACCCGCCAATCAGTCAAAACTTCTTTAATATTTGGCTTCTCTACTGAGGGGGTGTTTTTGCGAATATCGACGTAATTGCCTTCGGGCGAATCTTGGGTAAAACGGTAGTAAAGCACTGCACATATCAGCAACATTGACCCTGGAAGAATCATCGCCAAACGCCAAGCATCGCGTTTTGAGTAACCCATACCAACGATTGTGGCGAAAATCAAGGGCATGACAATATTCGTCACGCCGCCGCCGAGATTGCCCCAACCACCCGCTACGGCATTAGCAGTTCCTTTAATATTTGGCGCAAACATCACGGAAGTATGGTACTGAGTAATGACGAAAGACGCGCCGATAACGCCAATTGCCAAGCGAAACATCAAGAATGTCGCGTAAGAATTGGCAAAACCGACTAAAAAAACGGGAATTGAACCGAGAACGAGTAAGGTTGTGTACGTTTTGCGTGGTCCCCAAGTATCACACAGGCGACCGATAAAAAGACGGGCAATGATGGTTGCTGAAACCGATGCAATAATAATGTTACCGATTTGTGGTTTGGTCAAGCCCAAATCTTCGCGGATTGTCGGCATCAAAGGTGCAAGTCCGAACCAACCGAAAAAACAGACAAAGAAAGTGAGCCAAGTGATGTGAAATGTTCGCATTTGAACGCCGTCGAAGCGTAAGACATTGAGCTTGTCCAGAGGACGCGTAGTGAAATTTGCCATGATTGAATTGTGACGTTAAGTGAAAAAAATTGGTTTCTGCCCACGGTGAACCGCGTAAAAAGTACCCCCTCAGTATCGACGTGATTCTGAAGGCATTTTGTTGTTTTTTCACAATTAATCAATTAAATCGTCCGTAAAAGAAAAGTTAGAAGCGTAAAAAGCAGAAAACTCTTTAAAATTCGTTAGTATTTTCGTTTCTTTGTGGTGAATTGTGAAATAATTGAAAAATTGTTTCTATCGTAGCCGCTCGCACTCCACTGCTTGCGGCTATTTTTTTAAGTGAAAATTTTGGTTGTTTGACAATTTTAGTGGACTTGTTCCAAAAGTGTATCTTTGTGTATGAATTCATTTGCTATTTATGGTGAGTTATTAAATCTTCCAGATTTAG
>JAYUKJ010000047.1:0-5932 GCA_043764555.1 Saprospiraceae bacterium | reverse complement strand
TTTAAAGTGTATTTAAGTTGAACTGCATTTAGGTTGAGCGCGTGATTACTTGAGTCTTAAAAATATAAGAACTGGTTTAAGCATCCATTAAGGTGAGTTTCTGTGTGCGCTTTGCTTGGTGTGTATTTATGTTACAATAATAAGCGCTTCTCCAAAAACGACAAACGCATAACAACGGTCTTTAGTGACAGCAATTCAATTCAATTCAATTCAATTCAATTCAATTCAATTCAATTCAATTCAATTCAATTCAATTCAATTGACAAAACTAATTTTATTCTGAATTTGAAAGTATTTTACGTGAAAATGAATTCAAAACTGTCTTTTTCTCTATTGAAAGCGTTTTAAACTCAACTTTAGAATAATGGCAATATGAACGCATTTAGTGTAGCGATTACGGTTGCTTTTTGTTGCAAAAAAAAGACCCCTCAGTATAAAAGCCGTTTTTAGTCAAAATTGACTAAAAAACGGCTTTGACACGGAGGGGGTCTTTAAAATTCACTTTACGAAGTTTAGAATATGTAAAATCTTCACGTCCAAATCATTCATCACTCATTTTTACGCGCCCACAATCACTTCAAAAAAATCTTCTTTTTTGAAATAATGCTGCGCTAAATCTCGGATTTCAGGTGCTTCAATCGTCCGAATCTTATCAACAAAACTGTCCCAAGCGTCAAACGGCAACCCCTCAGTAATAAACGTCCGAACGACGTCGCCGACGGCAAAAGGTCCATCAATCATGTTGAGCATATTGCCAAGCAGGTAGTTTTTGACCATCGACAATTCTTCTTCTTCAACGAGGTCGTTGGTCAAAATAGCCATCTCTTTGTAGATTTCAACGAGCGTTTTATCGACCACATCGTTGCCAACTTCGGAGCCAATGTAGAAATAACCGTCGTGGTGCATCGTGTCAACTGATGAATGGATATTGTACGTAAAGCCTTTGTCTTCGCGTATATTACTCATCAAACGGGAACCAAAGTAGCCGCCGAAAATGGTATTCAGCATAAAGAAACTGTTGTAGTCTGCGTGGTGCCGATTGCCAAATTGACGCCCGATGCGAATCGCCGTTTGCAAACTTTCGGGATGCTTCAAACGGACGTTTTGAGGCGCATTTTTGGTCGTTATACTGAGGGGGCCTATTTTTTTTGCGGCGACCGTTGCTGTCGGTATTTGTCCCAAATATTTGTTCAGCAGTGCCAATGTCGCGTCGTCAAAATAGCCACTGATGAACAAAGTCATGCGGTCGGCGGTGTAATAATCGGTGTGGAATTGCCGACAATCGGCCGTCGAAATCGCTCGATAATCGTCCGCTGTCGAATTATAACCGTAGGCGGTGTTGTCACCAAAAAGCATGGCCGTGATTTTTCGATACGCCAAAACGTCCGTTTTCGAGAGTTCTACGGCAAGTCGCTGCACGTTGTTATCGGCAACAATTGACAATTCACGCTCAGGAAAAGTCGGCGCAATAATCATTTCGGCAACAATTGGCAACAGATTTGGCAAATGCTTGGTCATGCAATACAGCGAAATATTAACGGTGTCCATGCCCGCATTTGCTTGCATTGTTCCCGCAAAAAAATCCATTTTCTCGGCAATTTGCGCGGAAATATACGTTGGTGTGCCTTCTCTGAGCAATCTTGCGGTCATGCGTGAGGCGAGGCGGCGGTTCTCTTCGGGGCGTCCCGCGCGAATAACGAGTTCGAGTTTGAGGATTTCTTGCGTCCCCAAGCGCGTCGCATAGACCGCTATGCCGTTGTCAAGTTGTGATACTGAGGGGGTCGGTAAAATCAGCGACGTAACTTGATGAATCGGCGGTGGAATCTTGCGATTAAGTTTTTCTTTCATTTTTTCTTACAACGTTTATAATAATGGTGAATGATAAATGGTGAATAATGCAATAGTTTGATAACCACCAATTTATACTCAACCAAAGCAGCGTTTATTGTCATTGAGCTACTTGCGAAGTGCAAAGCTATCACGATTCCAAGGATTTCAAAGATTTCAAATTCCAAAGATTTCAAATTCCACATTCCAGAGATACCAAAGGTGCCAAATTTGGAGTCATAGAGTTGTAATTTCTGGAATGTGGAATCTCTGGAATGTGGAATTTGAAATCTTTGGAATTTGAAATCCTTGGAATCCTTGGAATTTGGAATCTTTGGAATCCTTGGAATTCCTCAGTCACCCTTTTTTATTAAAAATACTGAGGGGTGCAAGAAAATCGTTAGTTTGTCGTTTTTACTTAGCTTTGCACGCGTTTCCATCAGGGTGGTTTTTTATGACAACTGAAAACAGCCAATGATTTTTTCTAATAAACTGATAATCAACGCATTGCAAACGTACATCTACGCCTTTACATGATTGTTTAATCGAATCGAGCATATACTTAACTATAAAATTCAGCAGTGAAAAAAATCATTCTTTCCGCAGTCATTCTCTTTTTTTCCATCTCGATGTCCACCGCACAACGCGGTTGGGAAGTCGGTGGTTGGGTCGGTGTTTCCAATTATTTTGGCGATTTAAACACGACTTTTAGCGTCAAACAGCCTGGATTAGCGGGCGGCGGCGTGTTTCGCTTCAATTTCAACGAGCGGCTTTGCCTGAAAATGTCCGCCAATTATGGCTACGTTTACGCCGACGACAAAGACTCACGCAATTCGTTTGAATCACGGCGCAATCTCAATTTCCGAACCAATATTTTTGAAGGCGCGGGTCAATTTGAGTTCAACTTTTTACCCTACAACTACTTCGACAAATCGCAGTGGTTTACGCCGTATTTGTTCGCTGGCTTGGGCGTTTTTAACTTCAATCCGCAGGGAAAAGTCAACAATACGTGGTACGATTTGCGGCGTCTTGGCACCGAAGGACAGTTTCCGGGCGAAGAATATTACACAACGCAGATGAATTTCGTCTATGGTGGTGGCTTCAAAATTGCGTTCAGCGAAGTTTGGAGCATGAATATTGAGTTCAGCGCGCGTAAATTGTTCACCGATTATTTGGACGATGTAAGTAAATCTTATCCTAATATGAACGACGTTCGGAAGCAACACGGAGATATCGCCGTTTTGTTATCAGACCCATCAATTACGACCGACAATCAGCCAAAAATTGGTCAATTGGGCCGACAACGCGGGGATTCAAGGTCGAACGATACTTACACGTTTTTTGGCGTGAGTTTGCTTTATTATTTCGGCGATTTGCGCTGCCCGCCCGTGAATAGTCGGTAATCTTGGACGCGCATTACCGAAAATAAGACCCCTCAGTATAAACGCCGTTTTTGAGTCAAAATGACTCAAAAACGGCGTTTATACTGAGGGCCCTCTTTTTTATTCTAAAGACCTACGCCGCATCCACATTCCGCAATATCCACTCCTTCAACAACGGGACGCAGAAAACATACGCGCCGTCTTCCCGTTTCACAATCTCTTTGCGTTTCAATCCGTTCAAGACAGACTCCTCAGTAGGTGGCGTATTTCGGGCAAGATTTGAGAGGATTCGTCGTGTGGCATCGTTCATTTCCGTTTGCCAAAAGTGCGAAAAGTGATTGCTCGCATCGGCTTCCAATACTTTATCGAGGGCTTGTTCGATGTCCGCTTGTGTGGCGTCTTTGCGGCTTTAATTGTTGAGGTTTCCCACCAAATTCCACATTGTGCATTGCAACAAATACGGCTGCCGTCCGAGACGGAGTACCAATTTATGCGCTAAATCGTCCGTTTTCCACGTCAAATCGAAATTTGGGACGGGCATTGTGACGAGTTGCATGGCAGCTTCATATTCCAGATAACTAATCGGGACATTGCGGACATTTATCAGATAATCCGTCCAACCTTTGGGGTACACTTCGGTATCAAAAAGCCTGAAGTCATGGACGAAAATGCCCAAGGTTTTAAAGTGCAAACCAATGGCGGTAACACGTCAACGACCGCTTCAAAAGACGCGGCGCAAGTTGTTCAAAATGAGGAAAATATGGAAAATACGGAAAATACTGAGGGGGCTTTCCAAACGCCGATTGGCGCGCCGTCAACCATTGTGGATGCAAAACGGCGGGTTGAAAGCGCCAAGCAACAGTTTATTTTGTCGCCAAATCCCGCAAACGACGTGGCAACATTGACGTTCAATTTGAACAAAAAGACGGATTTGACGTTTGATGTCTTGAACGAAGCGGGACAAATGATACTTCGGAAATCGTTGCAAAACACCCAATCGGGTTCTCTTAATGTTGACACGCGCGAATGGGCAAGTGGCGCTTATTTTATCCATCTCACGGACGGCAAAGGCGTTAAAACCGTCAAACGTTTGGTCGTTCAACATTAATTTTAGGACCCCTCAGTATAAAAGCCGTTTTTTTGCTTATTTCGAACGAAAAACGGCTTTTATACTGAGGGGTCTCTTTTTGATTTCCCGCCTGCTTATTTTTTCTCACTCTAAATTTTAAAGAAATTCGTGACAGGCAACCTACGTTAAGCAAATCGCACATAGCTTTGCGGCTGAAATAAAAAAGCGCGCCATGCCAACGAATAAAGTTAAAATATTCAATGACCCCGTTTACGGATTCATCAGTTTTCCAAAACCGAGCCTACTCTTGGATTTGGTTGACCATCCTTATTTTCAACGTTTACGGCGTATTTCGCAGACGGCATTGACCTATTACGTCTATCCTGGGGCGCATCATACGCGTTTTCACCACGCCCTCGGCGCTTATCACCTCATGACGCAAGCCGTTGAAACCCTTCGTCAAAAAGGCGTTGAGATTACGGAAGCCGAAGCGGAAGGCGTTTGCATCGCGATTTTGCTCCACGACATTGGCCACGGTCCCTTTTCTCACGCCTTGGAA
This sequence comes from Saprospiraceae bacterium, assembly GCA_043764555.1. GTDB lineage: Bacteria > Bacteroidota > Bacteroidia > Chitinophagales > Saprospiraceae > JAAFJT01. Next base: position 1,095 of record JAYUKJ010000047.1, on the reverse strand, counting down.
CACACGATAATAGACGTGCATCATGAAGAATTGTCGCTGTTGTTTATGGAAGAATTAAATAAACAATTTGTTGGTAAATTGAACATTGCCATTGACATTTTTGAAGATAAATACTCAAAAAACTTTTTGCATCAGCTTGTTAGCGGTCAATTAGACATGGACAGAATGGACTATTTGAGCCGCGATGCTTTTTTTACGGGCGTTTCGGAAGGCGTAATTGGTTACGATAGAATTATAAAAATGCTCAATGTGGTTGATGGAGAATTGGTGGTAGAAGAGAAGGGTATTTACTCAATTGAGAAGTTTTTAATCGCACGGCGACTCATGTATTGGCAAGTTTATTTGCACAAAACCGTGCTTTCTGCGGAGCAAATGCTCATTCGGGTGCTAAAACGCGCCAAAGAGCTGTCAAATACTGCGGAGTCCAATTTAGTGAGTTTTGGACAGTTAGGCGATTTTTTGAGGAGTAGTCAAAAGCGTAAAAATAAAAAAAATGCAAAAGAGTTGCTCGATAGTTTTGCCATATTGGATGATTTCGATATAATTGCATCTTTAAAAATGTGGTCAACATCTTCGGACTTCATTTTGTCATTCCTTTCACGTAGCATACTCAATCGACAATTGTTTAAAACAGAATTACAAAACGAACCTTTTTCAAACAAAATTATTGACGAAATACAGCTACGCGTTGCCGCTCAACTTCCACCAAATACCGATTTAGACTATTTAGTTTTTACAGGAACAGAAAGCAACCAGACTTACAATAAAATAAAGGACGAAATAAAAATACTTTCTAAGAATCAAACGGTAAAATCTATGACAGAAATCATGGATTATGAGTTACACTCAAAAATTGTGACTAAACATTACCTTTGCTATCCAAAGTATTTTTAAATTTGCCCCTGTTCTCGAATCTTACAATGCTACTTTTTTATGTTTAGACGAAAAACAAATTATTTACGTGAAGCATCGTAGAGATATTAGAACACTTCAGATTAGGCAATTCTATTGCAGATGATACTAAAAAATTTTCTTAATTCAATTATTAAATTCAAACTCAGAGTGATGAGAAGATTAAACCTTATCCTGTCGGCA
>JAYUKJ010000046.1:0-1785 GCA_043764555.1 Saprospiraceae bacterium | reverse complement strand
CTGCTGTTGCTCTGATGTTGCGCTTCGGGCGTGATTTCGACGTAGTAAGTGCCGCCCGTTGTGCTTGGATTGTTGATATTTGAGATGGAATTATTGCGACAGCAGCGCTGATAGGATATAAAATAAGAGCCGTTCGTATCGCGCAGCACTTGGTCCCACTCGTAAAGTCCGTCTTCGGCACCAACGTCATTGGGCGTCTCGGAACAAGGCAGAGTCGGACGTGGTAAGTTCGTTCTCGAGATTAAAGGCTGCCTAAGCGTTGGACCAACCTTAACAAAAGCGCCCGAAGGCAATTGCTGATGAATCACAATGGCGGCAGGGTCGTCCAATTGTGTTTGCATACCGTTGTTACTGAATGAGTATAAATCGCGGTAAACGTGCAGCGTGATTCTATACGTTATCAACTGCGTTCTTGCGTCGCGCGAGATGAATTTATACGTCATTTCGCCGCCAACGATGTGCGTAGCGCGCAATACTGAGGGGTCCAAAAAAAACGCGCACAACAGCGCGAGTATCGGTAGTAGTTTGATTTTTCTGTAACGTGTCTGCACTTGTCTAATTTATTTTAAAGAATGTCATTAGAGAATATTTTTCGTAATGTGTTCGCAAGAAAAAAACTTTTGGAAAGTTGGGTATCAATTTTTGGTTGTTTTATTCAAAAAAACGTAAAAATACTGAGGGGTCTTCCTAACGTAGCAAAGTCGCATAACTGCGCAATTCTTGATTTTCTCCGCGCGGCGTTGTGAAATTGACCAAGCAGAGATAAACGCCTTGCGGCGATGGTTCGCCTTTGTTAAATTTCTGTCCGTTCCAACCTTCAAGCGGGTCGCTTGTTTCGAAAATTCGCTCGCCCCAACGGTTGAAAATCTGCATTCTAAAGTTTTTCATGCCTTCCACAAAGCCTTTTCCGCGAAATTCATCATTTTTGGTATCGTCATTCGGCGTAAAGGCATTGGGCAAAAAGTAGGTAACTTTCGGAATCACGTCCAACAGTTTAGAAATCGTGTCCATACAACCAAACTGGTTTGCCGTCATTAAAGTTATTTTGTAAGTCCCCGTATCGCGGAATCTAAACGTCGGATTTTGCAAACCCGAGTACCCTTTTGTGCCAAAAAACCATTGCCAACGCGTGGCAAAGGTCGATTTGTCCATGAAAGAAACGGTATTCGCAAAATTAGTAATTTCTTTTGGAGAATAGTCAAAATCCGCCGTTGTTCCTTGCTTTACCTTTATCCAATCCGTAAATGAGCGACTCACTTTGCAGCCAATCGGCGAGGTCACGTCGAGAGAAACGCTGTAAGTTCCTGGATTTTTATAGATGTGCGTTGGACTTATCGCGCTACTTGTCGCCGAGTCCCCAAAAGTCCATTTTACGGTATAAGTCGAGTCAATCGGGATGGATAAGTTATTGAAAAACACCGTCGCGGGCGAACAGCCGACAAATGTACTCGGTTCGATGACCAAAGTGGCGGGCGCGGGCAACCACGTTATCGTTTTTGTTAATGTATTATCGCAACCTCGGTTGTTTTCAGCCGTTAAGGTCACGTCTTTTCGACCGGGTGTTCTGTACAAATGTTGCGGGTTTTTGAGCGTTGAAAACGTGCCGTCGTTGAACGCCCATTTCCATTTAACAATCGAACTGCGCGACATTGAGCTGTCTCTAAAGCTAATCGGTCCCGCCACGCACGTATCGTAGGTGAAGTTAAAATCCGCTTTTACCGCGTGGGCAATCGTGAAAACCAAAAAAATTGTATCGGAGCATTGCGTCCCTGGATTCAGCAGCAA
>JAYUKJ010000045.1:0-5958 GCA_043764555.1 Saprospiraceae bacterium | reverse complement strand
CATCGTTTTGGCGGATGAAATCAACCGTACACCGCCCAAAACACAAGCGGCTTTGCTCGAAGCGATGCAAGAACGCTGCGTGACGGTTGGTGGCAGTCGCCACGTTTTGCCGTCGCCTTTCTTCGTTTTGGCAACGCAAAATCCGATTGAACAAGAAGGTACGTACCCGCTTCCAGAGGCGCAATTGGACCGTTTTATGTTCAATATTCCATTGGATTATCCGAGCTATGAAGACGAATTACAAGTCGTTAAAAACACAACGTCGGGCAAATCTGTCGAATTGAACCACATCATCACGGGCGCACAAATCATTGAATTTCAGCAACTTGTGCGTAAAATTCCGATTGCAGACAACGTTTTAGCGTACTGCGTAGGTTTGACATCAAAGACCCGTCCGAACACCGAACGCGCTACGAAAGCCGTCAACAACTACATCAGTTGGGGTGCAGGTCCACGGGCGTCGCAATACTTGGTTTTGGGGGCAAAATGCCACGCGGCAATTCGCGGAAAATACTCACCCGACATCGAAGACGTGCAAGCGATTGCGAAATTGGTCTTGCGTCACCGCATCGTACCGAATTACAAGGCAGAAGCGGAAGGCATGACGGCTGATAAAATTATCGAGGGTCTTTTTTAGGCCCCCTCAGTATAAACGCTAAAAAACGGTGTTTACAACGTTTTTTAAGTGGTTCCAACGTCGGCGAGATTCAAAATCTCGCCGACGTTTTAATGCAATATTTAATAGCTTTTCCAGTTCCGCGAACGTGACGAGTTACTAAACTCAGAGTCATTTTAATACAAAAATAAAAACCCCCCTTTTGAAATTTCCACAAAAACAAAATAATCCTTTGAAAAAGGCGCGATAAGGCTTAGTTTTGCGCCGCTTTTTGAAAGTATCTAAAAAACTATATTTGTTCATTTAAGAAAAACTAACTCAGACGAGATATGGAAAATTTGGTCTTTTTACCTGTCGCCCTCGCTCTTGGCGGCTTGGCATACGCAGCTTACTTGTGGGGCTGGGTCAGCAAACAAGATGCTGGCAACGAGAAAATGCAAGAAATTTCAACGGCAATCGCAGAAGGCGCTTTGTCATTTTTGAAAGCAGAATACCGCGTTTTGGCGTATTTTGTCGCTGCCGCTGCCGCTCTTTTGGCAGTTCAAACAACTTTTGTTACTTCGGGACATTCAAGTATGTTGATTTCGGTGGCGTTTATTATCGGTGCCGTTTTTTCGGCAGTTGCGGGTAATATCGGTATGCGGATTGCGACAAAAGCAAACGTCCGCACCACACAAGCGGCGCGCACGAGCTTGTCAAAAGGCTTAGAAGTATCGTTCAAAGGCGGTACTGTTATGGGTTTGGGCGTTGCAGGTTTGGCTGTTTTAGGCTTGACAACATTATTTATTATTTTCAAAGCCATGTTTGTTCACTCAATCGCGGGCAGCGTTGACTTCGCAAACGAAATGGAAACGGCTCTTGAAGTTTTAGCAGGTTTCTCGTTAGGCGCTGAATCAATTGCCCTTTTTGCGCGCGTTGGTGGCGGTATTTATACTAAAGCGGCGGACGTAGGCGCGGATTTAGTGGGTAAAGTTGAAGCAGGTATTCCTGAAGATGACCCGCGTAATCCCGCAACAATCGCGGACAACGTAGGTGACAACGTGGGCGACGTAGCGGGTATGGGCGCCGATTTGTTCGGTTCTTACGTCGCAACGGTTTTGGCGTCAATGGTTTTGGGTAACTATTTGATTGCCGACAATCCTGGATTTACGGACGCTTTTGGCGGTACAGGTCCAATTTTGTTGCCGATTATGATTGCTGGTTTGGGTATTTTATTCTCCATTATCGGTACTTTCTTCGTGACTGTTGACGAAAAAAATGCAACTTTGGACGGTGTTCAAGGCGCTTTGAATCGCGGTAACTGGGTGTCAATCATCTTGACGGCATTTGCTTGTTTCGGCTTGATTCAATGGATGTTGCCTGAATCAATCAACATGAGTTTCTTCGGCGAACCACTCAAAGCAGTGAGTTCAATGAATATTTTTGGCGCAGTAATGCTCGGTTTGATAGTCGGTGGCGCTATTTCGGCGATTACTGAATACTACACTGGTTTGGGCAAAACACCCGTTATGGACATCGTTCAACGCTCGGCAACGGGTGCTGGCACGAACATCATTGCAGGTTTGGGCGTTGGTATGATTTCGACGGCTTATCCTGTTTTGTTATTCGCGGGTACAATTTGGGGTGCTTACACGTTGGCAGGTTTCTACGGTGTGGCTTTGGCGGCGTCGGCGATGATGGCAACAACGGCTATGCAATTGGCAATTGACGCTTTCGGTCCAATTGCGGACAACGCGGGTGGTATTGCTGAAATGGCTGAATTGCCGAAAGAAGTACGCGAACGCACGGACGTTTTGGACTCAGTTGGTAACACAACTGCGGCAATCGGTAAAGGTTTCGCTATCGCTTCGGCGGCTTTGACAGCTTTGGCTTTATTTGCGGCTTACGTGAAATTCACGCACATTGATGGTATCAACATCTTCAAAGCGGACGTTTTGGCGGCTCTTTTTGTTGGTGGTATGATTCCAGTAGTGTTCTCGGCTTTCGCTATGAACGCGGTAGGTCGTGCGGCAATGGATATGGTTCAAGAAGTACGTCGTCAATTCCGCGAAATCCCTGGTATTATGGAAGGAACGGGCAAACCTGAGTACGGCAAATGCGTTGAAATTTCGACAAAAGCTGCGCTTCGTGAGATGTTGATGCCGGGTGCGATTACGATTATCACACCGTTGCTCGTTGGTTTCATCATGGGACCTGAGGCTTTGGGTGGTTATATGGCAGGTGTTACGGTTTCGGGTGTTATGTGGGCGATTTTCCAATCAAACGCGGGCGGTGCTTGGGATAATGCTAAAAAAGCGTTTGAAAAAGGCGTCATGATTAACGGCAAGATGGAATATAAAGGCTCGGATGCCCACAAAGCGGCGGTTATCGGCGACACCGTGGGCGACCCGTTCAAAGATACATCCGGTCCGTCGATGAATATTTTGATTAAGTTGACGTGTCTGATTGGTTTGGCAATTGCCCCGATTTTGGGACAAAATTTTGCCAAAAAGCCGCAACAAATGCACAGCAGCACTATCTCGATTCCGCAACAATCAACATCAGTACAACCGATTCCAACAATTGATGCTAAGACTTTGGAAGTTCGAAAAAATGATTAAGTAATAGCTTTTTTCGATAAAAAAGCCGTTCCAATTCACGTTGGAGCGGCTTTTTTCGTTGAAATACTGAGGGGGATGCTAAATAGCTAACCCATTGTGTATGAGTAGAATTGGCAATTAAAGATTTTTAGCAAAGCAAAAGCGCTGCCCAATATTGCCTCAACTTAACGTCTGTTTAGCTCAGTTTTGCTTAGCCAAATTATCCGTCTCCTCAATAGACAGGTCTAAAATATTTGAAATGTAAGGAATATCTTTTCCCAGCATTAAAAAACCATGAATGGCTTTTATGAGTTTCTCCTTTTCAGCCTTTTCAGCCTTTTCAGCACGTTCTTTTTGAAGCGCGGCTTCTTGCTTTTGAAGCGCGGCTTCTTGCTTTTGAAGCGCAACTTCTTGCTGCGCTGCTTCTACTTCTCGTTTTTCTTGCTCTAACATATTTTCATACTGATAGAGGTCTGAAATATAGTCAGACTCGTAAGCGTCGAGTGTGTTTTTTTCTAATCTTCTAATGACTTCTACCATGATTTTATCTTTTTTAAATTCTTCAAAATCGCTTTCTACATTATTGGGGTTTTTACTTTTTTTCGCTAAAACACACCATTTAGAATAGGGTTTGATTTGCTTATTTTTAGCAATATTGTCCTGAAAAATGTGAATAATTCTGTTTTTTTGAAAAAAATCAAGGTCTTTAGTCTTGTTATTTAAGATTTTAAGCGTCTTATCTCTTGCCGCTAAAATCGTCTCTAAAGGTTGTGACCACAGAGATTCGTCGGCAATAAAATCCTTTGTCGCTTCAGGCAAGGTCGTAAAAACGATGAAATCGTCCTCAAAATTGAGCGTATCATCCACCATCCAAATAACAGTCGTAACGGGATCTAAACCGCTGTAATCTTTTTCTTTATACGTTTTGCCATTGGGACGCGTGATGGTAATCGGTTTTAGGGTTTCCAATTGCAAAACTGTGCCAACACAATGATAGAGATAAAAACGCTTATTAACATCTTTTTTATAGCGTTGTTGCATTTCAATGATGATATATTCACCATTTATTTTGCAACGATAATCAAATTTCACAATGACAGAATCGTCGCTCAATTTGTGTTCAATACCCAAAAGTGTGATTTCCGTAATCTCAATACCCAAAAAGTCTTCCAAAAAACTTTTTGCAATATGGAGGTTGGAAAACACTTTTTTAGATAATAAGTCGATATTCAAAGAAACTAAGTACATAATATGTTTGTTTTAGGCGGTGAAAATAATAGAAATTATCAAACAAATATACAGACTTTTGAAAAAAAAAGTGTTTTATCATGGAAAATAATCGTTTCAGGCGTCATTGAAGCATTTTTTGGCATTTATACTGAGGGGTCTTTTTTTCCATTTCTTTGGTCTTATTGCCTAACGGAAAAGCCTCGAAAACGGCGGTTTTCAAGGCTCTTTTCGTTGATATACTGAGGGGTCCCTTTACAACTCGTAGTTCGGTGCCAATCGATTATCAGGTTTGTCAACCGAGTAAAAAGCATTGACGTAATTGACTGCATCTTCCACATCGTCGGTGATGTGAAAAAGGTCAAAATCTTTGGCACTAATTGTTTGTTCTGCTTCAAGCATCGCCGACCGAAACCATTCGCTCAAGCCGTTCCAAAACGAAGAACCCATCAAAACAATTGGCACCCGCGTGATTTTGCCCGTTTGAATTAAGGTTAAGACTTCAAAAAGCTCATCCATTGTGCCAAAACCACCTGGCAAAACGACAAAAGCCTGTGCGTATTTAACAAACATCACTTTGCGAACAAAAAAATAACGATGGTCAAGACTCTTATCGGCGTCAATGTACGGATTGTGGTGTTGCTCAAAGGGAAGCGAAATGTTCAGACCAACGGACGTGCCGCCATAAACTTTTGCGCCTTTGTTGCCCGCTTCCATGATGCCTGGTCCGCCGCCCGTAATGACACCGTAGCCTTCTTCGCAGAATCGGTGCGCAATTTCGACCGCTTTTTTATAATTTGGATGGTCGGGTTTCGTCCGCGCCGAGCCAAAAATCGACACACACGGTCCGATGCTGTTGAGTTTTTCGAAGCCATCCACGAATTCAGCCATTACTTTGAACATCGTCCACGCGTTTTCGCCCTTGATAGTTGTCCACTGTTTGCGGCGTTTTTGGTGGTGTTGCGGTGTCCCGTTTTCAATTGTACTCTCCATAACTGTATGGTTTTAAATGCATTATAAAATATATTTTATCTTGGTTGGTTAGTCGTTCAGTCGATTTGTCATTTAAACTAAAGAACGAATCGACTGAGTAGCAAACCAACTGCTTTAACGTCTGCCTTCGGACGCAAAGGGTGACAAAGCTAAACGTTTTTTTAATTTTTAGCGACTAATTTATCTACGAATTTATAGATTTAACAAATTATGACCATTACAATTTGATTCATAAATTCGTAAAATTCGTAAATTTGCAGATTGAGTCTTATAAATCCAAAATCGCGCCTCTAAAAACATCCGAAGGGACCCCTCAGTATTTTACCCTTTTTAGGTTAATTTTCGGCAATTTTAAACCACTTTTATTGTTTTGTGTTTCATAGGCACGTTTTCCTAATTCAACTCAATCCAAATTTGCATCCGCCCGCTAAATGCCTCATTATTTTGAGTGCTGTTAGCGGATTTTTTATTTTTATAAAACAATTTACGAATTTACGTAATGAATAACTCCTTTAATACAAACACACTACGCGACGTTAACGA
>JAYUKJ010000044.1:0-1795 GCA_043764555.1 Saprospiraceae bacterium | reverse complement strand
AACCCGCTTGGCGCGACAAATACCGCGTCGAAAAAACGGCGGGTCGCTCGCTTGAATCCTTCTTCGCAACCGACGATGATTTGAAAACAAAACGCGTCGATATTTACCGTTTTCCACCAAACGGCGTTACGCAAATTCAAATTCTGAACAGCGACAAAAGCAGCATCACCGAGTCGCAACAGAACCTACAATACGACATCGGAAAGGGTTACAGCATCGAAACATTTCAGAAGTTTTTCGGCTCCGATTCGAGCAAAACGCGGATTGATGTCGTCTTTGTGAAATAAAAAGGGACCCCTCAGTATTTTCGTAAAAAAAGCCTTACAAACACGGGTTCTGTCGTATGTACACAGATTTATAAGGCTTGAAAATCAACGAGTTATAAAGCTTTAGCAGTTTTATAACTCGTTTTTTATTCCCGAAGGGAATGTATGTTTATAGAAAATCGAAGCAAATGGTATCCAATCCCGAAGGGATTTTATGTAAAAACGCCATTTTAAACATAAAATCCCTTCGGGATTGAGGCAAAATCGGTTATTATTTGCTATAAACATGGATTCCCTTCGGGAATGTAAAGACAACGAAAAATCTGTGTAGATACGACAGAACGCGGGTTTGTAAGGCTTTTTTAAAACCTCCATTCAGATTTAACGCCTTCTTTAGCGGGGGGGAAAATGTTAAAAACGCAAAATCCAACGTGGATTTTGCGTTTTTTTAATACGGCGTTTGCTTCAATCTCCCACATTTTACGTTCCTTGCGACCCTTAAAATCCTTTTTGGCTAACACAATCAATTAAAAAAAAATGAGGAACGACTTCAAAGTCTTCGCACTTGTTTCTACGCTGTTGACGGCTGTAATCGGCTGGTTTTGGCAACCCTTTTTGTGGGTGTTTATCGTTTTGGGACCATTGGTTTTGCTCGGTTTTTACGACATGATGCAGACCAAACACGCCATTATGCGGACGTTTCCAATCCTTGGTCGGGGACGTTATTGGATGGAATGGTTGCGCCCAAAGATTTATCAATATTTTGTCGAATCCGACATTGACGGACGCCCTTTCAACCGAACGGAGCGCAGTATTGTCTATCAACGCGCCAAAAAAGACGTCGATTCCACGCCTTTCGGTACGCAACTCGACGTGTATGAAGAAGGCTACGAATGGATGAACCACTCGATTGCCGCGCGAAAATTTGAAGATTTGGTCCAAGACCCACGCATTTTAATCGGCGGGTCGGATTGTAAACAACCGTATTCGGCGAGCATCTATAATGTGTCGGCGATGTCTTTTGGCTCGCTTTCGACGAATGCCGTTTTGGCTTTGAACGGCGGCGCCAAAATCGGCAGTTTCGCCCACAACACGGGCGAAGGCGGCATCAGTCCGCATCATTTGACGGAAGGCGGCGACCTGATTTATCAAGTTGGAACGGGTTATTTCGGCAGCCGAACGCCCGAAGGCAATTTTTCGCCCGCCAATTTTGCAAAAACCACGGCGGCGCCTTCAGTAAAAATGATTGAATTGAAACTCTCGCAAGGTGCCAAGCCAGGACACGGTGGGATTTTGCCCGCAAAGAAAAATACGCCTGAAATTGCGCGCATTCGGGGCGTTGTGGCGGGAACGGAAGTCTTGTCGCCGCCTTATCATTCGGCTTTCAAAACGCCCGTGGAATTGTGCCAATTTATTGGGCAAATGCGCGATTTGTCGGGTGGCAAACCCGTTGGATTTAAGCTCTGCGTGGGACATAAAAGTGAATTTTTGGCTATTTGTAAAGCCATGATAACGACGGGTATTAAACC
>JAYUKJ010000043.1:0-22292 GCA_043764555.1 Saprospiraceae bacterium | reverse complement strand
CGAGTATCAAAACTTGCGGCTCTAAACTTTTTACTTTCGAGAATTTGAATTGCTGCAAACACGGCAAAAGGTACGCAAGTGTCTTACCTGTACCCGTTTGCGCGATGCCAATCACGTCTTTTCCCGACATCATGACGGTAAAAGCTTTGGCTTGAATAGACGTCGGTTGCGTGTAACCGAGGTCATTTAAGGCGTTTAAAAGGGGCTTATTTAAGTCTAAATCTTCAAAAGTCATTTTTCTTATTTTAAAATTTAACGCAAAGGTAATTTTTATACGCCCAAATATTCAGAAACCATTACTTTACGCGCAATTATTCCAAACTTCAAAGATTCCAAAGATTCCAAGGATTCCAAATTCCAAGCAACAACATTTTGGAATCTCTTGAATTTTGGAATTTGAAATTTGGAATCCTTGGAATTTGAAATCTTTGGAATTTGAAATCTTTGGAATTTGAAATTATTTTAAATCGGAGAAAATGAAAGCACAGCTCAATTGGGGCATCATCGGCTCGGGCAGAATTGCCCACAAATTTGCTCAAGATATGCGGCTCGTTCCCAACGCCCGCCTCCACGCGATTGCTTCGAGTGACCGAGGTCGCGCCCAAGAATTTGCCCGTCAATACGGCGCCGAATATGCTTTTGGCAGCTACGAAGCCATCGTCAATTGTCCGCATTTGGACGTCGTTTACATTGCTTCGACGAACGAAAAACACTGCGAAAACGCCATTTTATGCCTAAAACGGCGCATTCCCGTCTTGTGCGAAAAGCCATTGGCGATGAACGTGAAGCAAGTGAAACGGATGCTCGATGCTGCCGAAAAGCACCAAACGTTTTTTATGGAGGCAATGTGGTCGCGCTGCAATCCTGCGTTCCAAAAAGTCATCGAATTGGTCGGAAATGGTGCGATTGGGGGACCCCTCAGTATAAAAGCCGAATTTGGCTTTTTTCATCCTTTCGACCCATCGTCGCGACTCTTTGACATCAAACAAGGCGGCGGTTCGCTCGTGGATATTGGCGTTTATCCGATGACTTTGGCACAATCTATCTTTGGTAAACCATTGGTTATAAACGCTTTAGCCCAAATGAATAAAACGACGGGCGTGGACGACACCTGCGCGTTGCAATTCGGCTACGCCAATCAAGAAATCGCACTGTTGAACACGTCAGTCACGGCAGAATTACCGATTGAAGCGTATATTTTTGGCGAAAAAGGCTATATTCACATCCCGCCGCGTTTCCATCATCCTCATTTTTTTGACCTTTATTTATACGATGGTTTTAATAAACCCAAAAAGGAGACGTTTAAAATGCCGCACGAAGGACACGGCTACCAATTTGAAATCATGGAAGTAAATCGGTGTTTGGGCAAAAACTTGTTGGAAAGTCCCGCAATGCCCCATAGTTTTAGCCTCGATATGATGGAAACTTTGGACGCGGTGAGGGAGAAAATAGGCTTGGTTTATGAGGGAGACGATTGAAAATGTACGGTGTACGATGCTCGGGGTACGAAAATTTCGTGACGAAATGAAAAAAGAGGACCCCTCAGTATAAAAGCACTTTTTTGATGTTTTAGCCTTTTTATCGCGGTTAAATCGGCTTAAATCAGACATGAATTTTAATAAACAAACGCCACTTACATTTTTTACAATTAATTGATAATCAACTATTTAAAAACATGACTACACAAGAAGAAAAAGATTTTTTTTGGAAAATAATCCAACAATCTAATAAAAAAATAAAAGGCAATTGGGACGAATATGACATTGATGAACACATTGATGATTTGACAGAACGATTGGCTAAAAAAAGTAAGCCGCAACTCATCGTTTTTGAGAAAGTATTTCAAAAAAGTATGAATAAATTGGACACCGCAGAAATTGCTGAATTGTCCATAATTTTGGAAAATAGTTACACCAATCATAACGGTAAAATTGTTTTTGAAGACTATATCTCTACCGACGGTTTTATTTATTTTAGGTGTTGGCTGATTCTGAAAGGAAAAGCTTTTTTTGATGAAATATTGGCTGATATAAATGCTTTTGTCAATGGTAAATACAGCTTTAACATTGGTGATACATCTGCTGAAGGTCTATTGTATCTGTCAGATCAAGCCAATTTGATGAGAAATAGCGATGCTGAGGAATTTGAGATTTCGGATTTTATTCGTGAAAATTTTCCAGAAATTATACACTACGATTCTTTACAAAATGAATTTAATCGGGCAGTGGCAAGTGGCGATGCGTTAGCATCTATGTATCCAAAATTGGTTGGTGAAATAATAAAAATAAAATAGGACCCCTCAGTATAAAGACAACTTTTGACGTTATTTTTGCGTTTTTAAGCACATAATCATTCATTCAAAAAGTATCAACGATGAAAAAAAGTATTTTCCTATTCATAGCACTATTCCTTTGTTTCGCGAGAGCGGAAGCGCAAACGCAAGGCATTGAATTTTTTCACGGCACATTCGCCGAAGCATTGGTGAAAGCCAAGACTGAAAACAAATTGATTTTCATGGACGCCTACGCCGAGTGGTGCGGACCGTGCAAACGCATGGCGGCGACGGTTTTTACGGACGAAAAAGTCGGTAAATTCATGAACAGCAATTTTATTTGCTTGAAAACCGACATGGAAAAAGGCGAAGGACCCGAATTGAGCCGCAAATATGACGTGTCGGCGTATCCAACTTTATTGTTTTTGAACGGAACGGGCGGTTTAGTTCAACGCAACGTAGGCGCATTGCCCGCCGACGGATTTCTCGCGGCGGCCCGCCAAGCATTGGGAAAAATTGATAATTCAAAAGAATTTGAAAAAGCCTACGCCGAAGGAAAACGCGAACCTGAATTGATTTACAACTACGTTCGGGCGCTCAATCGGGCGGGAAAACCGAGCCTTAAAATCGTCAATGAGTTTTTGCAAAAAGCGGATATGGCGCAGCCGTTGACGCTAAAAGTCATTTTTGAAGGCACTTCGCAAGCCGATTCTAAGGTTTTTGATTTATTGATAAAAAATCGGGCAGTTATTGCGGCGCTTTATTCTGAACAACAAGTGAAAGACCGCGTCCAAGAAGCCTGTGAAAAAACGGCGGCAAATGCGGTGCAGTTCAAGTCGGCTGAATTGCAAGCCGAAGCGAAAACGAAGATGAAAGCAAACGTGCCAGATAAAGCAGAAGCCTTTGCAGCAGCGTCGGATATGCAATTTTTCAAAGCGGCGAATGACATTAAAGCCTATTGCAAAGCGTGCGAAACGGCGCTCAAAAAAGACGGTAGAAACGACGCCCGAACGCTATTTGCGATTGCCAAACAAATGACTGACGCTTTTCCTGAAGAGAAAACGGTGTTGAAAGAAGCCGAAAAGTATTTGAAAAAAGCGGCAGAAAACGGCGGTTTAGTCGAATATTATTACCTCTACGCGCAGACTTTGCACCGCAATGGTAAAAAAGCCGACGCGTTGACGAATGCAGAAAAGGCGTTAAAACTTGCAAAAGATACGCAACAAAACGCCGTGCCTTCGATTCAACAATTGATTGAACAGATTAAATCATAAGGAAAATGTAAAAAGAGGACCCCTCAGTATGACCAACAAAAAGAGCTGTTTTTAAGGCATCAGGACCTTAAAAACAGTTTTTTTTTGTCTTAAAACGTCGGCGAGGTTTCAAACCTCGCCGACGTTAAATCTCAAAACACCAAATTCACACCCAAGCGCCCGTTTGCATTGTTGGCATCGTAAGGATTAAACACCGTGATAATATTATCGGTCACGGCAAACAGTTGAACGGGACCGAGTTTTGCGGAAACGTGCGCGCCGAGATTGTTAACCGTTTTGTTGCGCAAACCGACGGACGCGCCGACGCGGAAAATCTTGAATAATTTTGTTGTAGCGTCAACCATAAAACCCGTTTTTGTTTCGTCGCCGCCAAATTCACCGTAGAATAAGGTGCCAAATGTCCATTTTTCGTTCAATTCGTAGCTGCCCGATAGATAGATTTTCGACGGTAGTTTCTGCGTGTAAGTGACGCCCGATGTCGTTTCGGTGTAGCCAATAATTCTTTTCAAAGTATCTTTTAACGCCGTTGAGCTAAGCGAATCGAACTTGAAAAATTGGTTTTGACTCGCAGGATTGATGCCTTTATACGTGAAATCACCTTTTGAACTGTACGCTTTTGCGTCATCTTTCCACTTGATTGAGCCGCCTAAATCTATCAAACTCGCGTTTACTTGCAGTTTGCCGATTTTGTAGGTGCCGCCGATGTCAAAGGACAGTCCTGTATTGCCACTCGTCACGCCATTGCTTACCAAATCTTGGACGTTTTTGACGCTGTTTAGCTTGTCAATCGAATACGTTTGCACGGCAAAATCGTTCTGAAACCGCATATTGTAATCGTTTTGATTGAACGTGATGTCCAATTTATTCGCCGTAGTGAACAAAGCAGCAATGCCGTATTGCAATTTTACGCGGGCGCCAATCGTCAAATTATCCAATTTATACGCCGCACCAATGCCAAATTCACTGCGAACAGACGCATTAACGGACGAACCGAAAGCGGTTGTTTTGCCCAAAAACGCGGGGTCGGCATTGCCTTTGACGAACAATTTTACGAGGTCGCCTTTCAAATTTACTGAGGGGTCCGCCCAAACACCGTGGCTAACGGACAAAAACAATTTTTTAGTAACGGGAAACGTCAAACCGAACGTTTGAAACTGCACATTGCCGTTCAAATGGTTTTGCGGCTGCACATTATTCGCCGTGAATTGATTTTTCCCCGTCGTTTCGTCTTTTCCAACCAAACTATTAAAGGTCACGTCGGGACTATTGAGGTTGAAATACACGCTCGGTAAGGCAATTGCGAACTTTTTTTCTGGCAAAAACGCAGGATTCGTTAGGCTCGATTGCCACACGTCGGTCATAAACGCCAAGGATTGCTCTTGTTGCGCCGTTAAGTTGAGGCTCGTAAATAGTATTGCAAAGCAAATAAGGGCTTGATTAATTTTTTTCATTTTAAATCAATTTTTAAACGGGATATTAAACTTTTGGAAAGTTGATAGACGACATGAACTTTAGACGACGGTGCAAAGAAGATGTAACGCAACATTTTTTTTGCATTATAAAGATGTGAATAACGTTGTGTTCACAAAAGTAGTCGGCAACTTTAGTTGCCGCGTAATTATCGCGGCAACTAAAGTTGCCGACTACAAGAAGATTCGTTAGTCATTTTCACAAAAACATTCGTTGCAAACACGTCCACAAAGCCGCACGGCGTTCTTTCGACGGCTCAATGATGGAGATTTTATCCACAAAAAGGAACGTACAATTGTTGAAAACGACGGGTTGATAGGGCGGCATTTCCAAATTTAAACCAATATCCTTAGGTTTTATGCCAAAAAGGACGGCTTGTTTGAGGCTGTGGGCATTTTGCATCTGCGCCATGCTCGGAAATTTTGTTTCGAGTGACCCCCTCAGTATAAGGCAGTCTTCTGAGAGATTGAGCTTGGCGGCACCGATGATTTTCTTCAAATATTCTTCGCGCTCGACGCTTTGTTCGTCGAAAAAGCCAACGAGAATATTGCGTGCATTGGCACCTTCGATTTGTGCCGAAAATTCGCTCAACTCGGGTGTTGGAAAAATTTGATAATCCAAGAAAGAAGTTTTCAAGTCTTTTATTGTTTTTAATTTAGAAAAAGCCAAATCGTTAAATCTTAATATGACTACACTAAATAGGCTACATAACGAAATTTAATTTTTTAAAACGCGCAATTCCGTTTTTAAAGTTTGGAATTGTAGAAAAATTCGCGCAATTTTGTTGCAAATAAAACCTAATTAAAAGACAGGTTGTACTTTTAACTTTTCAAAAATCTTAACTTTTGAAAAGTTGGAACAGATTTAAGATTTATTTTTTATGAAAAAAGGGACCCCTCAGTATAAACGGCATTTTTAAGTTTTAACTTTCCAAAAGTTACAAACTTTTGGAAAGTTCTTTTACAAGAATAATGCTTCGTTCTAACCAAATATATCTCAACGTTTTAAACAGTCAACGATTATGAGCTACAAAATTAAGGTCAAATTGACAGAAAACTCGCGTTTAGCGGGTTTAGATTTCAACAATATTCCTTTTGGAAAAACATTCAGCGACCACATGTTTATTGTGGACTACGCCGACGGCGAATGGCGCGATGCTCAGATTGTGCCTTTCGGCAATACGTCGTTGCATCCCGCAAACCTCGCGATTCACTACGGGCAATCGTTTTTTGAAGGCATGAAAGCGTCAAAAATGTTGGACGGAACACCCGCTTTGTTTCGGACGGATATGCACATTCAGCGCCTAAACGCCTCGGCACGCCGTTTGTGTATGCCCGAATTGCCTTACGAACTTTTCATGCAAGCCTTAGAAACGCTCATTGATATTGACCGCGATTGGATTCCTCCCGCCGAAGGCAGCACGCTTTACATTCGTCCTTTTATGTACGCAACCGACGAATCGTTGGGCGTCCGACCGTCGGATAACTACCGATTTATGATAATCACGGGACCCGTTGGACCTTATTACGCTAAACCTGTAACGCTTTGGGCAGAAACGGAATACATCCGCGCCGCAAAAGGTGGAACGGGTGAAGCAAAATCGGCGGGCAATTACGCGGGTGCTTTGTTGCCAACAAAATTGGCGAACGAACGCGGCTACGACCAAATTTTGTGGTTAGATGCCGAAGAACATAGATACGTACAAGAAGCAGGCACCATGAATTTGATGTTTGTCATGGGCGGAAAAGTGATTACAGCACCAACAGACGGCACAATTTTACGCGGCATCACGCGGAATACGATGTTGATTTTGCTCCGCGACAACGGTTACGTCGTTGAAGAACGTCCCCTCAGTATGGACGAGATTGTGGCGGCTTATCACGCGGGAACTTTGCAAGAAGTTTTTGGTTGTGGCACCGCCGCCGTCGTTAGCCACGTATCAGAAGTCACACACGGCGATTTGACAATGGTGTTGCCATCAATCGAAAGTCGCAAAGTGGGTATCTGGCTCAAAAAACAGATTGATAAAATGCGGACGGGCGAAATTGCCGACAAATACGGTTGGGTCGAACCCGTTAAAGTTGCGGAGTTGGTATAGTTGCGCGTTTTCAAGGACCCCTCAGTATAAACGACTAAAAACGACAAAAGGACGCCCATTTCAACGGGTGTCCTTTCGTCGTTTTATCGCTGTTTTTTCAAAAAAGGCTTACCTTTGTCTCAAAATTATAGAGCAATGGCAGAAATAACGAGTCTCGCGCAATTGGATATGAACGGCAAGTATAGTTACGCCGATTATTTGACATGGAAGTTTGACCAAGCGGTTGAACTTATCCGTGGTCATATTACACCGATGGCTGCGCCAAGTCGGAAGCATCAAGGTATATCTTGGCAACTGACATTGACGGTCGGCAATACGTTTAAACATCAAACGTGTAAAGCCTACGCTGCCCCTTTCGACGTGCGTTTATTGGACAAAAACAAATCTAAAAAAGCGAATGCAAGCGTCTATTCAGTCGTTCAACCCGATATTTGCATCATTTGTGATGAAAATAAATTAGACGACCAAGGCTGTATAGGCGCGCCCGATTTGGTGATAGAAATCCTTTCGCTTGGCAATTCAAAAAAGGAAATGCGGACAAAGAAATCACTGTACGAAGAAAATGGCATTCGTGAATATTGGATTATTGACCCCGAACGCGAAACGGTGCATCAATTTGTATTAGATGATAACGGTTTATACAGTCGAACTATGATTTATGTGAGCGAAGAGATTGTCTATTGCGCTATTTTTGAAGAACTACAAGTCCCGCTTGATACGCTTTTTGTTTAAAACAAGCCCCCTCAGTATAAACGACGAAAGGACACCCATTTTCATGGGCGTCCTTTCGTCGTTTGAGTACATAGGTCTTAAAAAACAAAAATCCCGCCTTGCCAAAGCAAAATACGGGATTTTAAACTTATACATAAACTTACCATAAACTGTTGGAACTCACTCAATTATCGAGCAAATTCAGGGTATTAAATCAGGCGGCAAACGAAGTACCGCAACCACACGTCTCTTTAGCATTCGGGTTTGAAAACGAAAAACCACGATTGTTGAGACCCTCCAAAAAGTCAATTTCCATGCCAAGCAAATAGATGGCGTGCGACTTTTGCATCAAAACGCGCATCCCATTGATGGTCAAAACGTCGTCACCTTCCTTAGGTTCGTCGAAGCCTAAAACGTACGAAAAACCCGAGCATCCACCGCCTTTAACGCCAACCCGCAAGCCATATTGTGCAGGAATGTTCTGTTCTTGGACGATTGAACGCAATTGTTTCACCGCGCCTTCGGTGAGATTAAGGGGACGAACGGCGTTATTTTCAGCTATTGCACTCATATTTTTTTCAATTATTTTATTGACAAAATTATTAAGATTTCCATCTTCTCCAAATTTTACTTTTAAGAGACGCAAAAGTAACAAGTATGACGTTATTTTAGTTTCTTTTTTGGCATATATTTACAATCATCCGACAAAGACCCCTCAGTATTTAACAGTATTTTAATTATTTATCCCTTATTTTTGCCCGAAAAGCAGCATAAGACTTTGTGCTTGCGTTAATTCGACAATCACCGCAAGGGCGGTTTTTGAAATCAAAACTAACTTTCTCCGAAACTCAAAGAGGGTAACAATGGATTTAACATTAAGCTGGGAATCAGACGAACGCGACCTCATCGAGGCTTGTGTCGCCCGCGAAAGATGGGCGCAGCAGCGTCTGTATCAAGAATTTTATCCGAAAATGATGGGCGTTTGCCTTCGTTATGCCAATGACGACAGCGACGCTTTGGACATTTTGCACGAAGGTTTTATTAAAATTTTCAAGCATATTGGTTCCTATCAACCCAACACCTCGCTCACTGCGTGGATACGTCGGGTTATGGTCAATACATCCATCGATTATTACCGAAAAAACACGCGTCGCCGCACCGATGATATCGACACGGCGTATAATTTGAGCAGCGATGCACCCGATGCGATTAGTCAATGTTCGGAAAAAGACATCCTCTTGGCGGTGCAACAATTGACACCCGCCTACCGCGCGGTTTTCAATTTGTACGTCATTGAAGGTTTTTCACACCGCGACATATCTGAACAATTGGGTATAACAGAAAGCACTTCACGCTCAAATTTGGTGAAAGCGCGTTTGAAATTGCAAGCACTTTTGACAAAAAAATTCGACCTCAATTTAACAACTATAAGAGATGGAGAATAACGAGAAAATTATATTTGATGAACAAGTACGCGCGGCGCTCAACAATCTTGCCGAGCCGCACAATGCCAATCATTGGCAAAAAATGACCGAACAACTCGATGCACTCGACGCGGCTGATGCTTCGTTTGACCAATCGTTGCGTGGTCGTTTGGCGGATATTTCGGCAGTGCCGATGGCGGGTGCGTGGGCAAAAATGGCGGATAAATTGGATGATTTAGACGCGGCTGATTCGTCGTTTGATGCTTCTTTACGCGGTCGTTTAGCGGACGTTGCGGTGGTGCCAAGCCTCGGTGATTGGTCTAAAATGTCGGCTAAATTGGATGATTTTAACGATGGCGAAACCGAATTTGATGAAGTTTTACGCAGAAAACTCGAAAATATCGCGGGAAAACACCCCAATCATTGGGCAATGATGAATGAGCGTCTCGACCGTGAATTTACGTTGAAAGGAAAAATTGTTCGCTATAAAATCATCGAAGCAGCGTTGATGTTGTTCGCATTTTTTACGGTTCTCAACGTTTTGGACTTTGATACTGAGGGGTCCCTTGAGAAACTGAAAAATCAGAAATCAGAATTAAATACGACCACACCAAAGGCTTCCGAATTAGACAGTAAAAATGTGGAGAATGCGCCTAAGCAAACGATTGAAAGCGAAAATGAGGCATCGAAAACAAGTACGCCTTCACTTAATTCAACGTCGCCAAATGGCATAAAGGGTGCTGAATCGTTTGATAATTCTTCAAATTGGCGCCTACGCGGTGGCATTCAAGCGGAGCAGAATAAAAAACAAAAAGAACAAAAAGAACAAAACAGCCTTCAAAATACTCAACCCAATCAACAACCGAATTTGACACCAACGGGACAGCCGATTGTTGACAATTCGGTTCAAAAGGCGTTGAATACTGAGGGGTCCTATTTTAAAAATTTGGACAATCAAAATGTCGTTTTTCCGACAATTGAATCAACCAATAATACTGTTAATAACGTAGAAAAATCGGATAAATTCAATCTGTCGCTTGCGGAAGTTATTTCACCTATCAATATTTTGCAGGCTAATTTGTTGGAAAACAATGGTTTAGATATGCCCATAAATTTAATCAAACCCAATGCGGATAAGAAAAGCAGATGGCGCATCTCGGCTTTTGGAACGGCGGCTTTGGATTGGGTGACGACGTCTTTTGTTTACAAACGGGAGCAACATTTCCAAAAACAAGGCGTACCAAGCGCGGGTATCAACGCTTTAGTGGCGTACAAACGCGGTAAAATTGAATTAGAATCGGGTTTTATGGTCAATCGGAAAAGCTACCGAATTGACAATGCTGAGGTCATCTCGGGTACAGTTGTGTCGAGAAGTACCAAAATTGAGAAGCCTTTGGATATTCGTTTGAGCATTGTTAGCGTTCCGCTTAATCTGAATGTGACGTTAAAAGAAACGCGGCGTTGGGAAATATATGCGCATTCAGGCGTGGCGGCAAATGCCATTATTGACGCTTTCGACCGTCGAAATATCAAAAAAGAGACCGCCAACTCTAACACTACGAATCAGGCGCCACCCGACCCGACGCTACCCAGTGAGGTCACGCTTGCGAGCTATTCAAAGGGCTTGATTAACGGTGGTGAAACGCGGGAAAATGCATTTTTTACGGGGCATATTGGCATCGGTGTTGCGTATAAATTGACGCCTAAAACAAGTTTGTTTATGCAACCGACGGCGAGTTTTATGCTCAACAAAATGCGTGGAATTGGCTCTTTGGAAGACCGTATTCAAACGTATTCCATTCAAGGCGGGGCAAAATGGCGGCTTTGATTTTACTGAAATTCAATTAAAATATTTTTCAACGCATAAAAAAGGCTTAAATTTCACGGAGAAATTTAAGCCTTTTTTGTTTTGCTGTCTAAAAAATAGTCGTCACGCCAAAGTTGATACCACACTGAGGGCGTATTCCCCAAAAGAAAATTGCCGTAAAATTTGAGTCCAATGCGTTCCAAAACACGAATCGACGGCTTATTTTCGACGGGCGCGCAACCAACAAGGCGCGGCAAATTCAGGTTTTCAAAACCAAATTCAAGGCTAGCGCGCGCGGCTTCCGTCGCAAAACCACTTTTCCAATGTTTCCGCTCAAATCGATAACCGATGTCCGTGAAATCGCGGCGCGGGTCGGCTTCGGCGTTGCGGTATTTTAAGCCGCAATAACCGACGTGTTCGCCCGTCGTTTTCAAGATAACTGCCCAACGTCCGTAGCCAGTTTCAGCGTATTGTTGCTGAAAAATCGCTATATCGCGAAGTGCTTCATCGAGCGTTGCCGTTGGCTTTTTATTGGCAAAACGCAAAAGGTCGGCGTCGCTGTTGAGCCGTAAAATATCGGCAGCGTCTTCGGGCGTGTATTCCCGAAGCATTAAGCGGGGTGTTTCTATACTGATTTTCATAAATATTTAAGTCGTTGAAATGCTGGTTTTTATAGCGTAGAGATGCCGTAGGTCGTCGAGACAAACCATGCACAAACAGTCTTCTTCGTCAAACATTTCGGCGCGAATGAAACGTACTTCTTCGGTCGTCAAAGTGATTTTGAGGCAGTCGCAACGGTGCGGCGTGTTGGCTTTGCATTCAAAAAGGCGTCCGCAACGGGGACATTCGGCAGGCGCGTGTTTGGACATAATTGATGGTCGAAAAGGGCGAAAAAAGCGTTTTATACTGACGGGTGTTAAAAATAAACATTTTAACATTTGGGAGTGGTTGAATGTTCAAAATTTACCTTTTTAGCAATTTATCCTTCAAAATCACGTCCAGAACGCTGTCTTTGTCTTGCCGACTAATCGGAATGCGGTGTTTTCCAATCAGAACATCCGAGCCTTCAATGCCTTCAATTTTCGCCAAAGCAACGATAAATGATTTCTGCACTTTCAAAAATTGCGTCGGTGGCAAGTACGTTTCGACCGATTTCAGGGTCAAATACACCGTATGTTTGGCGTTTATGGTGTGAATAACGACGTAGTTTTGCATGGATTCAACGAATAAAACATCCGAAAATTGAATGCGTTCGTATTTACTATCCGTTTTTATGAAAAAATAATCACTCCCAATCGTCGGAAGGGACCCCTCAGTATAAACACCATTTTCCGACGTTTTTACGTGATTTTGACTCATTTGAGCGTGATTTTGCTTCAAATCA
Organism: Saprospiraceae bacterium; assembly: GCA_043764555.1. GTDB lineage: Bacteria > Bacteroidota > Bacteroidia > Chitinophagales > Saprospiraceae > JAAFJT01. Next base: position 9,852 of record JAYUKJ010000043.1, on the reverse strand, counting down.
AACAATTCTTTCGCTTTATTAACGGCTTTCAGAAAACGGTCGAACGGAATTGGTTTCACCAAATAATCCAAAACATCAAGCGCAAAGCCTTCCAATGCGTACTGCGGATAAGCCGTTGTGAGAATCACCATCGGCGGGTTTTTGAGCGTTTTCAAAAAATCCAAACCCGTCAAACGGGGCATCTGAATGTCTAAAAACAACAAATCTGCCTTACCCGACGCGACGAATTCGTAGGCTTTTACGGCACTATCGCACGTCCCGACGATGTTCAAAAACGAGACATCGGCGGCGTATTCTTCCATACCCGCACGGGCAATTGGTTCATCGTCAACAATTAATGCGTTGATTTTCATTGTTTTATGTTTTAAGTTTACCGTCGGCGAGGTTTCAAACCTCGCCGACGGTTTACGACTAAATGATTTTCAATTTTAAAAATACCACGAAATCTGTTGTATTGTCCTCAATTTTCAATTCAAAATCATTGGGCGAATACAACAAATCCAAGCGCCGTTTGACATTTTGCAAACCAATTCCGCCACTCACATTCGGCGTTTTTTCGCGCATCGGCTCCGTTGTGTTGCGTACATAACACGTAAAAAATGCGCCGTCGCGATTTAATTTTATCCCGATTTCGTTCAATTTATCCGCGTGATTGGAGACATATTTAAACGCATTTTCGACAAAAGGCACAATGAGAAGCGGCGGAATCTCAAAATTTGCCTCAGATACTGAGGGGTCTCTCTCAAAATTAATTTTGTAGTTTTCGCCATATCTAAGTCGTTGTAAATCAACATAATTCTCCAAATAAGCGACTTCTTTTTCAATGCTAATTTTTTCGGTATCACATTCGTAGAGTTGATAACGCAATAGTTCCGAAAACTTTAAAAGCGTGGTTCGTGCCGTTTGGTTTTCTTTATTTATTTGAAAATAAATGGTGTTCAAATAATTAAAAATAAAATGCGGATTGATTTGCGCTTTCAAAAAATCAAGCTCCGTTTTCGCCTTTTCTTTCTGTAAAGTTTCCATTGCCAAACGGGTTTTAATTTGATCATTAAAAATTCTAATTGCCGCGCCTATACCCATGATGAAAAAGGGAATGACGTAAATACTAAATACGTTTTCGCCGATGCTGCGGTCTTTCATCGCCAAATCAAAAGTGAAACCGCGATACGACCACACCAACAGAACGTAAGCCAATGTCCCACTTACGAATAATTGCAAAATCACGAGTGCGATAAATCTTCCCAATCGCCTTGAATAAAGATATTTTGGAATATATAAATCGTTAACAACGTAGAAATTAACCGAAAAAACCGCGGCGTATAAAATCCCTTGCCTAAAAGCTGCCCACCGTTGCGTAGCGGTTGACGGCTCAAGCAATGACCACCACAGCGTTGCAGCAATCGTAAAAAACAAGAACGTATCAATCTTGTAGGTGCGCATAAAGCGGTATATCGTTGTCCAATTCATGAGGCAAATGTTGAAAAATTAAATTTAACGCGCTCTTTTTCTTACATCAAATGCGCTTTTCACGTGACGAAAAGTAGCGCCTTCTTTTCGTCAAGCCATTGTTACAGGTCGTCAAGTGCTGAAAATAGGTCGAATACTGAGGGGGTATCTTTGTGGCATCAAAATTATTTATAAACGATTAAGAAAAATTGAAAAAATGAAAAATCCTTTGAGCGCTCTACTCGCTGTTCTCTTTTTGTCGTTGCTCACTTCTTGCTCGCAAAAGTATTTAATGACCACTTTTTTCTTCAAAGCGCCAAAATTAGGCATACGTAAAACCAGCGATTTCAAGGCATTGAATCCGATGCAACAAGACGTTGAATTGCTCGTGGCGCTCATCAAAGACGCTTATCCGATGTGGGAGCAGAAGATTTCGCCGACTGATTTGGAAGCCGAACGCCAACGACTTTTGCAACTTTTCACGACAGAAAAAAATCCCGATGTGATGGAAATTGAGGCGCAACGCTTGATTGCGCGGCTGCAAGACGCCCACACGAACATAAGTCGTTTTAGTCTTGAATCGAAGTTGTACTTCCCTTTTCTAAAATTACAAGTAAGAGATAGTTTTTATATTGGCAATATTGGACAAGTTGCCAAAGTCGATAGCGCGGCAGTTTTGGGCAGTCTGATTGAACGGATAAACGGCTTTTCGCGCAGCGAAATAAACGCTAAAATCAACGCCTTTGAAAGTGGTGAAGACTTGTACGCGAAACTGTTTAGAAGCGATTTTTCTAACCCTAAATATTTGAAAACCATTGGTTTAGCAACGCAAACGGATTCAATTCGATTGACTTTGAAAACCCAAAATGGCGACTTACGCGATGTGGTTTTACGCGCCGTTGAGTTTAAGAATTTCAATTATTTTAAGATTAATAGACCTAAATCACCTTACAAAACGCGCCGTCAAAATTATAATTATATGGTTGACAAACCGAATGATTTGGTGTACATGAACGTCGGCACTATGCTCGATTTTGTCTGCTATTCGGATGGGTTCAAACAACACGTCAAAAATCCATTATTGCGTCCTTTGGCGAAGGCTTGGATGAAACGCCAAGCGAAAAAATCGGGCAATTTGAACTTCAAAAAATTCGCTTTGGAAGCCATCAACGCCGCAAATACGGCGGGTGTCAAAAATTTGGTGATTGATCTGCGCGGAAACAGCGGCGGCGATATGCGCGTACCTGAACAATTGTTTTATCTGTTGGATTTTGAGATTAAAAAACCGTATCATTGGTATGCGCATTTGTCTGAATACTACAAAACGAATCTCAGAGATGATGCCAAAGAGGACGCCGCTAAATACCTGAAAGCGACGGGCAAACCCTTGGTTTTTGACGGCAGTTTGGTGAACATTGACAGCATTGCGACAGCGAAAACGGGTTATGATTTTTATTCAAACGTCAAAGACCCGAAATCCGCTTTTTACATCGCGCCGAACACGCCCCGCTTCCGTGGAAAAGTGTATTTTCTAACGGGTTTGCAAACCGCAAGCGCGGCAGCTATTACGGCTACTTTGTTGAAAGACAATGATTTAGCAACAATTGTGGGTATGCCAACGGGGAATAAATCAACGGCTCAAACGGGCGCTTCTGGGTTCAAATTACCGAACTCAAAGGTCGTTGGTGGGATGTCTTATTTTTATGTAGAACGTCCAAATACGGCTAAAAACGACGAAACAGCGTTGACGCCCGATGCCGAAGTTTGGCAAAATTTGGAGGATTGGTACCGTGGCGTTGACTCGCCGATGGCGTGGATTATCAAAGATATTGCGAAGAGAAAAGAGGCGAAAAAATAAGGTCAAAAAAGGGACCCCTCAGTATAAAAGCGCCAAAAATGGCTTTTATACTGAGGGGTCCCTTTTGAAGCATTTCCGAATGAAAAATCGGATTATTTTTTACCTCCAATAAATTGTTCCAAGCTCCGACGGTTATTTGTAAACGCCATGGTGTTGATAACGGTTGAATAATTTTGGCGGTCGTAGGTAAATTCATACGCAAACTTAGCGAATTCGAGGCGGTTGTTGTCCATGTTCAACAAATTGTTAATTTCAGCTACTTGGTTGGCAGTCAATGAGTTAGCACGCGTTAAATTCTTGGCGGCTTCCAATTTCCCTGCATCAAACGTGTTTTGTTTCACGCGTTCTTTCAGCGATTCAAACTCTTTGTACGTCATTAAACCGCGATAGCCACCGTTCAAACCGAGACTTCCACTATTGCTTGTCGGCTCATCATAAATGGCAGGCAAATTTTGCGGATTGTTGTAACGCGGGTCGGGAAAAGCGTTGTAAGTGTTGTCGGTTTGCTGCGGTCTTTGATTCTGAAATTGTTGATTTGGCTGTTGATATTGTGGAAATTGTTGTTGGTACTGGGGGACTATCTGCATCGGTTGCGGGCAGGTATTGCAAGCCATACCACCGCCGCCGATGTTGTTGTACACGTTATAATAATCACCCGCAGGCACACCTTCGCGCACGAGCAATCGGTAGAAACCATCGCGGGCGTTGTGATTTGCCAAGACGCTGCCCGCCAAAGCGTAGTTTTCAATGTCGAAAACGAAATTTAAACCATACGCCAAGTAGTCATATTTATCGCGGTCGGTCGGGTACAAAACCGCAAGCCGGCGGATTTGCTCCGACGATAAGCACCGATACTTGGTAAATTCTCGAATCTCACGGTCAAGGTGATAGATATTGGCGTTGGCCAACGACGGATAATCCCGCGCAAAAGATTTTTGCGCGTAAGGTTGAGCGCAATGCCGATGCTGGCGACCGCTTCTTTCGTTTCGGCTGCTACCATAGGTGTCACCGTAAGGATTTGATTGGGCAATTGCCGTGAACGCGGTCAAAATCGTGACCGAAAACGTGATAAAAAGGGCGCGTAATGGACTCATGTGTTGGTATTTTTAAAACTTTCAGCGAAAATACGCCCATTTGTAATAGCAAACAAGCGGTTTAAAATGCTCTTAACGGAGTTTAACATTTTCTTATTGTTTCAAGCAGTTTTAAAACGAAAAAGGCTTACTTCCACATGGAAGTAAGCCTTTTATTTTGAAGTTCTTTTCTGTAAATGGTGTGTGATTAATCAATCTAAAAAAAATGTGTACCCGTTAAATTTGTTAGTGCAAAAATTAATGTGGCGCCGTACGGATTTTGTCCTTGATGTTCTGAATCAAATCAGAGGACACAGTCCGACGGTGAACGCTGTTTTTGAGGAGGTCGCGAAACGACTGTTCGTGGCTCAATGCTTCAGTAATAGCAGGATTCTGGTTCATGTCCGTCCGAAATGTAGAAACTTCGGTTTGGGACAATCGACCGTCCAAATACAAATTAACACGTTGAAAAACGTCTTCGTTCGGAAGTTGAATCTCTCTCATTGGTTGACTGATTGAATTTGTACCGACGTTATAAGTCGGTGATTAAACAATATAGAATGTATCCAAAAAAGTGTTAGGAATATTTCAAAATACTTTAGAAGCTGTTTAAGTTATTATTTTTTGGTAGAAATTGAATTATTTTTAGTTGACTTAGACTTTGATTTTTGAAACATATACAGACACATATGTTGAGGAAATTTAAGTTTAAGTCGGCTGAAAAGAAACGATTTATACGAATAATAATAACTCAAACAGCTTCTTAGTTTTATATGTCAATCGCTTATATGTCTCGTTTAGAATTCGGAATTTGAAATCCTTTCTAATCTTCTTTTCCGTACCCCAAATCCTTGCCATAATCTTTCAATTTCTCCTTTAACAGCGTTCTTGCGCGCGACAAACGGGAGCGAACGGTGCCAATTGGAATGTCAAAAATCGCCGCTAATTCTTCGTATTGGAACTCTTCGACGTAGCACAGAATCAAAATCGTTCGGCTATCCGTTGGCAATTCGTTGATGGCGGTCATCATTTCGTCGCCCATCATATTTGAAAAAAGCTCGCTTCTAAGGTCAGTATAAGACGTTAAAGGTGAGTCTTCTTCATCGTGAAATGCGCCAATTTCTTCATAGTCAACCTGAAAGCCACGCCGTTTTTTACGTTTATATTCGTTGATGAACGTGTTCTTCATAATGCGAAACAACCAAGCCTTCGCATTAGTTCCCTCTTGATAACTATCCGCCGCGCGATAGGCTTTCATCATTGTATCTTGCCAAAGGTCGTCCGATTCTGCGTCGTTTTGCGTCAAATAATAAGCAAAATTGGCGAGTGAATCAGCGTGTGGCAAAAACTCTTTATCGAATATCTCTTCTGAACTTGTCATATATTTCGTTTTGTTTGCGGACGAAGTTAAATAGGCTTTGTCAGATTTAGGTTAAAACTTGATTTTAATTTACGAAAATTTCAAAAGATGACGGTTTTATTGACGCAGAAGGCGGTTTGAAGTAACAAAATAACAGTTAAGCCCCGTCTTTTTTTTCTTCGACACTTCCCTCCCGATAATCTCGGGACAAGTCCGTATTTTCATCATTTTGAGCGATAATTTCTTGATTGTCAACGCTTTTTGACGTTTGAGAAACCGTATTTTTATCCAAAACAACATCGTCTGATTCGCCGTTGAAGTACTTACGTTGAAAAAGCAAAATGCTCAAAACACCGATTGTAATCGATGAATCCGCGATGTTAAAAACGGGTTGAAAGAACATAACTTCCCCCAATTCGTTGTGCCACAACGGGAAAAACAACATATCTACAACTTTTCCGTGCAGGAACTTTCCGTAACCGCCGCCTTCGGGAAACAATTTTGCAAAACCGTCGGCACAATGATAATCTGATTCGCTGAAAATCATGCCGTAGAACGCCGAATCAATGATATTGCCGATAGCACCTGCCAAAATGAACGAAAAACTGATTAAAATACCATAACCCACGCTGCTTTTGACCAAACGGGCGATGTAATAAATCAAAAAACCGATGGCTGCAATGCGGAAAAGGCTCAAGGCCAATTTACCGTATTCACCACCGAATTTCCAACCGAACGCCATGCCCGGGTTTTCGACAAAATTGAGCCTTGCCCACGATAAGCCAAGAATTGCGCGCTCTTCGCCGTAACAAAAACTTGTTTTAACCCAAATTTTCAAGGCTTGGTCAAGGGCGAGGACGATAAAAAGTATGAGAACAACGACTAATGATTTTTTCACTATTCAATTTTTTTTGGCAGAACACAGTCAAGTAAAGTGTGCATTTTGGTAAGTTTTTTAGCGTTGTATCCTTCTGGTGTCTGCCTTTTTATACAATATTAGTTAAATTTTTCACGTAAAATTGGGTGGCAAACATACAAAGTTTTTCCGCAAAGTTGTACGCCTTAGTTTTCAAAACAATGTGAATGGAAAAAATTGCGACATGAATTTGACGTAGAGTTGCGTCTCAGTCGTGTCCTTAATTCGGAAAATATAATTTTTTAGACACTTAGCTTGCGGACGTAGAAGGGACTTTTAAGTCGTTCAAATGCTATAAAAGAAGCACACTTCACGCATTTCACAATCTCAAGGTCGCGTTATGTCTAAGTATTTGGAAAACTTTTAAAAAAAAAGATAAAAGTTAGTCACCTTTTGGAAACGCGTTTGATAGTGTAGTGGTGGACAAATCGTAATGAGTGATTTTTATTCCGAGTATGTAGCCATGCAACCCAACGGGAGAATTATTGTTTCGGGAACAAACTCAAACAACAATAGTGTTATAATTAAAGGCTATACTTCAGGTGTTAGAGTAGGTGTTTTAGATTTTTCAATTGGTAATAATTCCATATTGATTGAACCGAATCCAATAGAAAATCAAACAACTTTGCATTATACGCTACAAGAAGACGAAACAATTAGCGTTCAAATGTTTGATATGAACGGTGCCTTAATGAAAGTATTTAAGGAAAATATCAAGCAAGCCAAAGGAGCGCATGAAGAGTTATTATCTTTCCAGAATGATATTCCTTCAGGTAATTATATCATTTGTATTGCATCTCCAAAAGGAAAAACGAGCGTAAAAATCATGAAAATGTAATAACACACTTATTAATCAAATTTATAAATCTTAAAAAAGCAACAGCCTCCCTCAAATATACTGAGGGGGGCTGATTATTCTACAACATTGCTTCTATGTTGTCTGTGTTTGCTTCATTGTTGTCTGTGTTTGCTTCATTGTTGTACGACAATGCTTTATTGTTGTACGACAATGCTTCATTGTTATACGACAATGAAGCATTGTTTTGTGCTATTATTTACTTTCCCGTTTCTTTCTTAAATTTGATATTCCTTTTATATTTGTCCACATATTTTTCACCAATACTTAAAAATAACAAAACGATATGTTTCCACTATTCTCAAAAAACGCACAACGTCAGCACCATTTAAAACCGCGCCGACGTTTTACACGCCGATATTTTACGGAAAGCACCCCCTCAGTATTTTGCCTCATTTTGACGCTTTTTTGTTGCGCAACGCCCGTTTTTTCTCAAAATCTTACCATCGAAGCCGCCGACAAAGCCTTAGAATCGGCCAAGCACGACACAACGAATGCCGTTCCTTACGCCACCGCTTTGCGCGACTTGTGGCAAGCCTATCGGCAATATTTAGTGGCGGGAAAAACGGAGACGCCCGATACGTTGAGCGTACTGTTGCTCAATCAAGAGGCGGTGTATCAAGCGTCTATGGATTCTTTGGTGAAGGCATCAACGGCGGTTAAAGGCAAGACTTTACCTAAATTTTGGAAAAAAGTAGAACAGAAAGAAAGGTTTTTGTATCAAGATATGATAGAGAGTTTAAACACAATTGATACTTTTTTATTAGAAAAAGATAAGGATAGTGAGGCTTTACCCAATTTTGAACTAAAACAAGTTTTATTAAACAAATTAGACAGTAAAGAACAGTATTTTATATGCATAAGTCGTTTAGCTATTACAAACGCCTCGTTAGGAAAATATGAGGCAGCACAATCTATTTTAGAAAAGGCGATAGGCGCACTAAACCAAGAATTGACGCGCTACGAAAGCTTATCAAAAAAGGACAGAGATAAAACGGAAAATAAGTGGTTGGCAAAAGCGAAAGGCATTCTTACAGATTTAACAGCAAGGTTGTGTAACGTATTTATGGAAAAAGGAAACTTCAATTCGGCGGTTTTGAATGGAAAAAAAGGTATTGCATTGATGAAGGAATGTTTGAAAGATAAAAGCTACAAGAATTATAAGTTTGATGACCCATATTTTCAGCTTGCTTTGGTGTGTTACCATAATTACAAACTTGATTCGGCTCTACTAATCGTTAACGAAGGTTTCACATTATATCCAAAAATATCGCGTGAATATAAAATGCTTCTTGCAATCACTTTTCTTTCTTATTATAACAAGGGAGATATGGTAAATTACGAAAAAGCGGTTGTGGAATATGGCGAATTAGCGAAAGATGATGATGAAAAGGTCACGGCAAAGCAACAACGTTTTATTTTATATTTCAAAATAGGTCAATACAGCGACGCCGCAAAATGGCTTGATGAATTTACTGAAAGTGCTTTGAAACGATATGGAAAGAATACAACTATGGGTGACGCGCTGCCTAATGACATGAAAGCTAATTTTTATCAAGATATTGGGGAGTTTGATAAAGCCAAACAATGTATTGATAAAGCAATTGCTATTAAACAGAATTTAGGACTTAGTACAAACGATATTGCAACCAGCGAATCACATTTGGCTGATATATATGATGGAATAGGGCAGTATGATAAAGCACTCGCTATTAGAGAACAGATACATAAAAATAAATTTGTAACTTCTTTTGAAAATAGTAAAGGCCGCATTAATTTTTTGGCACGTCTTGGTTCTTCATACATAAAGTTTGGGAAATTAGATTCTGCCCGACTTTATTATGAAAAATGCTGTGCTATTTTAAAGGCTTTTGGTGGAACAAAAACGGTTAGTTTTATTGTTTTTATCCATCAATTAGGGTTTATTGAAGAGATACAACACGATTATACGAAGGCTGAAAAATGGTATCAAGAAGGACAACGTTGTGCTGATAGTGTTGAATTAGTTTCAGCAAGAGATAAAGGTACTTGGTTGTTAATGCGCGCTCGCATTCTCCGAAAACGCGGAAAACTATCCGAATCCCTTGAAAAAAGCGAAAAATCACTCGTTATACTGAGGGGTAGTGAAACGTCGGATTTTTACCGAAAAGCCGTCCTTAACCGCGCTTTGCTGCACGCCGCACAGCAACAAAATGCCGCCGCCGTTGACAGTTTGCAAAGTCTGTCTCAAAACATTCAGAAGCGCATTGTCAAAGAGTTTGCGTATTTGTCGGAACAAGAAAAAGTAGCGTTTATGACGATGCTTGATGCTGATTTTTTTGGCACAATGCAAGCCGCTTA
>JAYUKJ010000042.1:0-5985 GCA_043764555.1 Saprospiraceae bacterium | reverse complement strand
GGCTTTATCGTCCCCCATTACTATAACATTTACACCTAAGCCTCCTTTAGTTGTTCTTTGGCTTGAAGCGCGTTATGTAGGCATTGGTAGTCGGCACATTATTGCAGCAAACCCAGGATTTACATCTTATCAATGGTTTGTTGGCGGAAGTAGCACGCCTGTTCCTAACAACACAACTAACATTCTTGGTATTACTAAAACACGTTTTACGCCAGTAACTAATTTTGCGGTTGTGGCAACTGATTGCAACAATAACACTGTATCTGGGGTCAGTATCAATTATTAAAGTATCGACTGAAAAGCAATAAAAGAAAAGCTGCCCGATTCATACTCGAGTAGCTTTTCTTTTGTCGCTAATTATTTATTTACATTTTACATCGAAACAATGAAAAAGACCGTCACCCTCATCTCCTTACTCGTCCTTGTGTGCCAACTTAAAACAAGCGCGCAAACGACTAACAACACTCTTAACTTTCTCAATCAAAATTGGGAAACCACGCAACTCAGCAACGGTTTAACGTGGAAACACCACCAATTCACCGATAAATCACTTTTTAATGCCAATCAAAATATCCACATCATTCAGTCAAAAAGAAAGGTTTGGTGGAAACGCCGACGGTCAATACCCGCCTTTGTTTCTGATGGCAACAGTCTGGCATTGACTTCTATTCTCGCCAAACAAAACGCCGCTTTGGCAGCCATTAACGGCTCTTTTTTTGATACTAAAAAAGGGGGCGCCGTGGATTTTATAAAGATAAATGGCACCATCTTCGACACAACCCGCCACAATGGCAAACGACTCGCCGAGCATCAAATGTCCGCTCTCGTCATTCGTAACAACCAAATGAGCATTGCGAAAGCGCGCGATTCCGTTGATTTCAAATGGGAAACAAACATAAACGCGCCAAACGTGATGGTCACAGGACCACTTTTAATTTGGAACGGAAAAAGAGGACCCCTCAGTATAAACGCCTTCAACGACAACCGACACCCGAGAACGTGCGCTTGCGTGACCCATAAAAACGAGCTAATCCTACTCACCGCCGACGGCCGCACTGCCGAAGCACAAGGACTCAATCTCCACGAACTCACAACTTTAATGCTTGAATTGAATTGCAAAACCGCCGTGAATTTAGACGGCGGCGGCTCCACGACGCTTTATTTGGACGGCAAAGGTGTCGTCAATATGCCGTGCGACAACAAGCAATTTGACCACGAAGGCGAACGAAAAGTGAGTAATATTTTGATTTTGAAAGCCAACTAATGAGAAAAAAAGCCGAAAATTGCGCTTTATACTGAGGGGTCCTCTTCAATACATTTTATAACTAACTTTTTAATTAAAAATCAATCAATGACAAAACGCAACGTTTCTATTTTTTCAATCGCCCTGTTTCTATTGTTCACGGCCGCCGCAAGTGCGCAAGTTACTGTCGTCAAAGACATCGTAGTCGGCACAAAAGGCGCGTGCCAAGACACATTTAGCATGATGACCGTTGGCACCAAAACCTTTTTTACGGCCAACAACGGCGTCACGGGCAACGAACTCTGGGTGACCGACGGCACCGACGCGGGGACAAAACTGGTCAAAGACATCTACGCGGGCGCCTTGTCGTCGAATCCGCAGTATTTTATGCAACTCAACAATGCGCTTATCTTCTTCGCGCAAACCGCCGCAAACGGACTTGAATTATGGAAAAGCGACGGAACTGCCGCGGGAACAGTTTTGGTAAAAGACATAAACGTTGGCACCGCCAGCAGTTTTTACACGACTTCGGTTGACAATCCGACCATCGTTTTTAATAACCAATTATTTTTCATCGCCGACAACGGTGCTGGTTTTAACAACATGGAATTATGGAAAACCGACGGAACTGCCGCAGGAACGGTCTTAGTCAAAGACATTGCAAGCGTCGGCGGCTCTTTTCCGTCTCTTTTCACGGCTTATAATGGCAAATTCTACATGGTTGAAGCGCGTGGTTCGTTGTGGCAATCCGACGGCACAACCGCAGGAACAACGCTCGCAAAAGCCTTTTCAAGTGTGATTGCCCTGATTGTTTTCAAAAATGAACTCATCCTCGCGGCGGACGACAACACGGGCAAAGGCATCGAACTGTGGAAAATAAACGGCAGCCTTTATTCATTCCTGAAAGACGTGGACACCCGCCCTAATTTTAGTGGTTTGCAACCGACACTCAACACCCGCGAACCGAGATTTATCACTTACGGCGACTACGTATATTTCCCCGCAACGAATGCCATTAACGGCGATGAATTGTGGCGAACCGACGGCACAACGGCTGGCACAACCTTGTTTAAAGAAGTCCGAACGGGTATTGCGGGTTATCCGCCCCAAAACTTCCGAATTGTCAAAAACGCCTTGTACTACAAGTGCGAAGACATCAACCAAAAACTAACCCTGTTCAAGAGCGACGGCACGGCGGCGGGAACAAAACCCGTGTTGGCACTCAGTGGCGAGAACATCCGATTCTCATTGCCGACCTATTTTCACGTCCACAAAGACCTTTTGTACATGAACCCATCGCCGTTCTTCGGAAAACAATTGTGGAGAAGCGACGGCACCGACGCTGGTACGGTAAAATTGGCGAGTAGCAACACCGAGTATGGCTTACAACCCGAAAACTTTGTGAGCCTCGGAGACAAATTGTTGTTCAGAGGCGAAACGGTCGAAAAAGGCTTTGAACTCATGATGTATTCGCCCACAACCGCCGTCGCCGATGTGCCAATCAAGAACAATAATGTTCAGATTTCCCCCAATCCAGTGCATCATGACGTGCAAATTGACGTAAAAGCAACCGATACTGCAATGGCAGAAAACGGAACATTCGACTTAACGAACAGTCAAGGACAAACCGTCAAAACGGGTAAACTAACCAGCAAATCGCACAAGTTGAATTGCGCCGATTTGCCCAACGGATTGTACCTTTTGACAATACAAACCGCCGCTTGGCAAAGTGTTAAGAAAGTGGTTGTTCAACATTAGATGGACAGAATGCCGCATCAAAAAAGCCGCGTCTCGACGAACGAAACGGGGCTTTTTTGCGACTAAAACGCTATTTTTAGCGTTTATACTGAGGGGTCCCTCAAATTGGTTTTAAGCCTTAAACATTTATTTTGTTCCAACCCAGCGCGGATTTCAAACCCTTCTTAGGTTTTAGAATTGTCTCAACGCATCAACGTAAAATCACCCCGAATAATGAATTTTTTACCATCAATCAGCGTCACTTCGGCATTGAACGCATACGTGCCAACGGCCATCTCTTGACCCCTAAATGTGCCGTCCCAACCTAAGGAATCGGTCGTCGGAAAAATACGATTGGTTCGGTAAACCAACTCGCCCCAACGGTCAAATATTTTCATATTGTCGATGCTCACGACTCTTTTGCCGCCGTAAATTGCGTAAACATCGTTAACAGTATCGTTGTTCGGCGAAAAGATTTGCGGCGCAAAAAAGAGGTTATCGCGTCTAATTGTTACCTGCGTCGTCACCGTTTTAGCGCAGCCTAACGAATCCGTTGCGTAGAGACTGTACGTTTGAGAATCAAAAGGGCGAACAAACGTATCAAGAGAACGAATCGAGCGGTCACTCCAAGAGAAATTACGGAGGGGTCTATTTGAGGTTGCCGTCAAGCGGAAGGAATCGCCGAACGGAATCTCTCGACTTGGCGACAAAGCGACCACAAAGGGCGTCGGATTAGCCAGCACAATATCCGATTCTAAGCGACAACCCTTGCGGTCAACGAGGGCAACTTTATAGGTTCCCGCCGCCCGTTTGTCAATAAAAATCTGCCGCGGAAAGACTTCGCCGTTGATTTCCAAATAGTAAGGAGGTGTGCCGCCGCGCGCCGAATCGAGCGCAATAACGCCGTCTTTTCCGTCCGTACAGCGCGGCGGAACGACGGTGTAAGTGGCAACGGTCGGCGACGGAATAATCACAATTTTGACATCATCTCGGATAATGCACGCGTCCGTTGCCGTGATTTGAACCGAAAAACTCGTCGTGACTTCTGGTTTAACGGTAATCGAAGCCGTCGTGGCACCGTTGTTCCAAGTGTATAAACAATTGCGACAATCGGGAATCGTCGCGTCCAAAAACACGGGCGTCGAGCGACAAACCAAGGTGTCGTTGCCAATGTTCAAATCAAAAATACATTTAATTTTAACGACCCAAAAGTCGTTGCTCAATACGCCGTTTGCGTCTGGTTTGCCGCGCTGATTTTCGCTTTTATCGCCACCAATGCTTGAAGCCGAACTGCCGCAGAGCAAATATGCCCCGTCCTTAAATTTGACCAATTCAAACGCCGCGTCATTGTTTTTACCGCCAAAGTTCTTATCCCATATCTTATTGCCTTTTTCATCAATGTAAACCAACCAAAAATCGAAATCACCGCGTAAGCTATCCGTTTTATTCCCGCCTTCTTTTGAGCGCGATTGCCCCGCGAGCAGAATGTACCCCGTTTTATTTTGGTCCATTGAAACAAGTAAATCGGCATCCAAGCCACCAAAGGTTTTGTCCCACAATTTATTGCCATTTGCATCAATTTTAATGACCCAAAAATCATAATCGTCACCAAAGTGTTCCGCCGTTTTGTCGAAACCAATTTCAGACTTGGAATTGCAGCCCAAAACAATGGAGGCATCTAATAATTCCTGAATATCAAATATCTCATCCAAACCGCTGCCGCCGTAAACTTTGTCCCAAATTTTACTGCCCGATGTGTTGAATTTAATAACCCAAACGTCTTTATTGTTGGCATTTCTTGGGCCACGCAACCCTTCAGTCCTTTCGCCCGAAGCGTCGCTCAAACTGCCGCAACCGATGAGGAAATTGCCGTCTTGCGTGGTGGAGAGGCTCGTCGGATATTCGTCGCGGTCGTTGCCGCCGAGTGTTTTATCCCAAATCTTATTGCCATTTCGGTCAATCTTCAAAATCCATAAGTCTAAAGCGCCGCGACACGCGTCCGTTTTGTCGCCGCCCGCGGGCGAATCGGAATGCGCGCCGATGATATAACTTTGTCCATTGTCGGCAATTGCGGCGTTGAAGGCTTGGTCATTTCCTTTGCCGCCAAAGGTTTTGTCCCACACTTTTGTCCCGTCGGGGCGAATTTGGATAAGCCAAATATCGTGGTCGCCCCCGATGTGGTCTTGCGTTTTATCGCCACTCACTGGCGAGTTTGTTTCCCCAATAAGTAAGTAACCGTCGTTATTTTGAATGACTTTATGGCAAACATCTTTGCCACTGCCGCCGTAGCGTTTGTCAAATTCTTTGTTGCCCAAACTGTCCATTTTGACAATCCAAAAATCGGAGCTACCGCGCCGCGCCTGCGTCACATCCATACCGTTCATAATGGATGAAGAATGCCCGACGAGCAAAAAGCCGCCATCATTTGTCTTCGTTGCCGTTGATAGGTCGTCGAAATTGTCGCCGCCGAACGTTTTGTCCCATTGTTTTGTCGGCTGTGCCATTGTCAAAACGGGCATAAAAAGCGTCAAGCAACTAAAAGCGAATAGGAAAGGAATATTTTTCAAAGTGTTGTTCATGTCGTTGTATATCGTAAGTTTCGCACATTCATTATTAAGTTCCAAAGGTAGGTACGTTTTGTGCAGAACTTTTAGTTTTTAATGTAATATTGTTCTACACCTTTTATGGTAATTTGAGGCGCTAAAGTGTCTTTTCGCTGCTTTTGCGTGGAAATAAATGGAAAACGCCTAAAACTCACGAGCGAGTTTTAGGCGTTTTCTTAACAATATACTGAGGGGTCCTTAAATGAAAAATGAAAAACGAAGAATGGAATTGCTTAACTCAGCATTCATTATTCATCCTTCAAATTATGGTTTTCCGCGCATTGTCAAGAATTCCCGCTTCCGTTTAGCCGTTTCTTCGGCGTTCAAAAACGGCACTTTACCGAGTTGAGCCACTAAATCAGCACTAAGGTCTTTAAATTTTTCACGGTCGGATGAAGAGAA
>JAYUKJ010000041.1:0-1806 GCA_043764555.1 Saprospiraceae bacterium | reverse complement strand
TCAGTTCCCACTTTCAGCATATAAGTCCCCTTAGCCAAAGAAGACACATCAATTTGCTGCGTCGTTTTGCCGACCAAAACTTGTTGTCCTAAGAGATTGATGACTTGAAAAAGGGACCCCTCAGTATATTCGACTGTCAAGACGTTTGAAACGGGATTTGGATGTAGATACACACGGCCGTGTGTATCTACGGCGGCGATTGAAATGACTTTGGAAAGGGTCTCTTTACCATCGTTGTCCATTTGCCGAAGGCGATAATACGATGTTGATAAGGGGGCATTGTCCGTGAAAGTGTAGGTTGATGCTTTGTTATTGGCGGTTTTGAAACCGATATTATCCCAACTGCCCGACGTATTGAGGCGTTCTACTTCAAAGCCTTTGTTGTTCACTTCGCTTGCCGTTTGCCAAGTGAGGAGATTGCTGCCTTCTTTGTCATTTAGTAGGAACTTGCCCGAAAAAGACAACAATTCAACGGGCAGCCCCGCCGCACCCGTTATCTTACTGACGGTACTGTTGCTATAATTTGCCGTATAGACATTGCCCGACGCATCTATCGCTATGGCAATGGGACCTGCCCCCGAAGCCAAGGCTGCCCACGACTGCGTGACGACCCCTGCGGACGTTATCTTACTAACGGTATTATTGCTCACATTTGCCGTATAGACATTGCCCGCCGCATCTATCGCTATGCCATTTGGATTTGCCCCCGAAGCCAAAGTTGCCCACGTCTGCGTGACGACCCCTGCGGACGTTATCTTACTGACGGTATTATCGTTCAAATTTGCCGCATAGACATTGCCCGACGCATCTATCGCTATGGCATAAGGATTTGCCGACGCATCCAAAACTGCCCACGACTGCGTGACGCCCCCTGCGGACGTTATCTTACTGACGGTATTATCGTTGAAATTTGCCGTATAGACATTGCCCGCCGCATCTATCGCTATGCCAGCAGGAGTTGCCTGCGAAGCCAAGGCTGCCCACGACTGCGTGACGACCCCTGCGGACGTTATCTTACTAACGGTATTATTGTCCACATTTGCCGTATAGACATTGCCCGCCGCATCTATCGCTATGCCAGAAGAACTTGCCCCCGAAGCCAAGGCTGCCCACGACTGCGTGACGGTTTGGGCGTGGGTAGTGAAGGGTAGGCTCAACGCCACCAAAAAGATAAAAAACGCTGCCTTTGAGCGTGTGTAAAACTGTTTCATTGTATTGAAATTTAAAAATTTAAAAAAATAAATTGTTGAATAACAGCCGCTTGGATAGTCCGAACGGCTTTTTTTATGTTGTTCATTGGTTTTTTGTAGGGCATACAGGGTGGATTTATCCCGTATCGGTTTTGTTCTTTTTTCTCGGCGGCAGATTCAGTAGTATCATGCAAACCATTAAAAAAGTCAAGAGTGCTACATCTTGTGATAGTATTATGTTCGTTGATGATTGATAAGTTAGAAAAACGGGTTCGTTATTTTTTAATAGCACAAAGGTCAAAAACTTAAAAAACCTGTGCAATAGTTATTTCTAACTATACGCTACTTAAAGTGTTGGTAATCAATTCTTTGTGTTGTGAAAATATTTTGTATTGTTTCGAAATCGGTATGAACACACTATTTTTAGTGTTTTGTCTCAGTAAGTCGTACAAAGGCACCTCCTCCCGATTGTATCGGGATGTTCCATAAGTGTTTTTACTCAAGGTCAAAAAAAATTAGGTTTATCAAAGCAGATTTAAAGTAAGTTTATCCCAAAAAACAAGTGTATCTTTGTAAAAAAATATTGAAAAATGGCTTTTACAAAAAAATATAAAGG
>JAYUKJ010000040.1:0-1809 GCA_043764555.1 Saprospiraceae bacterium | reverse complement strand
TTTGAATAGCAAAAAGTCGTACTTTATAAATCACTGAGGGTACGTATTTTCCGCCTAAAATGCCCCAAACTTGATTGAGTTCTTCAAAGCGCATGGAGCATAAATCGAAAATCATTTTTTCAATCCCCGCTTCGCCTAATTCCTGATAAGCTTGTCCTTCAAACACTTTGTAGCTGTGAAAAAACGAGATAATTTTGGATAAATATTCGAGTGAATCCCCGTAATCGCTGGCGTTTGCGCCAAAAACCAAGTAGAGATTGATGTAAATTGGTGACGATTTCAGGGCTGTCGTGCCGTCGCTGTTCTGTTTTGCGGGTAAGTAAGGCGCGTTTTTGAGCGTCCGTTCTTCTTCAACATTGATAAGGGAAACAATCACTTTGTTCGTCAAACTACCGCTCGACGAACTGCTGTATGCATCAATCAGCGCCACATTGCCAATTTCGACAAGATTTTCGGGCATATTGGGCGACTTGATGTGCTGATTTAAGGTATCTTTAATAAATTTTAAGGCAACGTGTAACATTGGTTTGACGGTTTTAAAATTATTCTCTAATGGCTATTATTTATGATACAAAAGTAGTCCCTTTTGTCAACTTAGTTGTCCATGAAAACATGGATATTCTAAAAATCAATGTTTTCATGGAGAAAAAAGACCCCTCAGTATAAAGTCGTTTTTTGAGCATTAACTGTGTTTTTTTTGAATAAAACCTATATTTTGTGTCAAAAAAAAGCGTATATTTGCCCAACAATTTGTCGTATTTTATTCATTTAATATTTCAAAAAATGGACAATCAATTAACCCCTTTTGAGGGAAAGGACATGAGAAAAGTATGGTTTGAAAACGATTGGTACTTTTCAGTCGTTGACATCATCGGCATCCTTACCGATTCCCCGAACCCGTCGCGTTATTGGACCAACTTAAAAAATCATGACAAACAACTTTACCCAAATACGGTAAAGTTGAAATTGATGGGTCTTGACGGTCGCGCACGCCCTTCCGATTGCGCCAATACTGAGGGGGTCTTCCGCATTCTCATGTCCGTGCCGTCGCCTAAAGCCGAGCCGTTTAAATTGTGGCTCGCGGCATTGGGTAAACAAGCGATTGACGAAACCGAAAACCCCGAACTTTTGACCGAGCGACAAGCCGAACTCTACCGCGCCAAAGGTTATTCCGAAGAATGGATTGGGCGGCGTGTTCAAACAATCGAAACCCGCAAAGCCTTAACCGACGAGTGGAAACAGCGCGGCGTGAAAGAAAATCAAGAATATTCGATATTGACAGCGACAATTGCCAAGGCTACATTCGGTTTGACGCCAAGCGAACACAAAGACATAAAAGGACTGAATCGCCAAAATCTACGCGACCACATGACGCCTTTGGAGCTAATTTTCACGGCATTAAGCGAAGAAGTGACCAAACAAGTAACAATTGACGACGCCGCACAAGGGTTCAACGAGAGTTACGACGCCGCAAAAAAAGGCGGGCGCATGGCGGGCGAAGCACGGGAACGCCTCGAAAGTCAATTAAAAAAACCCATCGTTTCAACGGATAATTACCTGAATTTGAACGGCAGCGACGCTAAAGAATTGCCCACCGACACCGACGTTTGAGATTGGGTAACTTTTCAAAAGTTGCTCAATCTGAACAACATCACATCACCGCCCGCATGGCTTCGCGCACCAAACCCGCCGTGTTTTTCACGCCTAATTTGCTAATCAGATGGTGCCGATGCGTCTCGACCGTCGCCGAACTGATATAGAGCTGCGCCGCAATTTGCTGCGTCGTTTGTTCCTCAACAATCAGATTCA
>JAYUKJ010000039.1:0-1809 GCA_043764555.1 Saprospiraceae bacterium | reverse complement strand
CGACTTGGACAAATGTCTGGAATCCCGCTTTTCCAAATGGTTGGATAACAAGCCTCGCCATACATCCGACGCAGCCCAATAAAATGTGGGTCAGTTTTGCAGTCGGTTTTGCAGCCGCCAATCCCGACCAATCGCGCAAACTGTTTTATTCAGAAGACGGCGGCATGACTTGGGCGAATATCACGGCGGGTTTGCCAGCCGTACCCGCTTCGTCGGTCGTCGCACAAGGCGATAGTCCTGTTGGGGCGATTTATGTAGGCACTGCGGTTGGCGTTTTTTACAAAGACAACACCATGAGCCAATTCAAGGAATTTCAAGTTGGTATGCCACGCGGCGTAATGGTCGTTGATTTAAAAATCCATGAAGGCGTTGGTAAAGTCTATGCCGCCACTTATGGACGCGGCATTTGGTCGGCTAATCTGTATGACCGTCCTTACGATGGCGGCATTTTTGCACCCGCACCTGAGCGCAATCGCTCTTTGCTGCTCAATATTTATCCAAATCCAGCGAATGGTTTTATCAGAATCAATTGGGACGACCACGTTGCGAAAGGTCAAACGCTGTCTATTTTGGATATGTTCGGAAGAACTTTACATACCACAAAAGATTTCCAAGGCAGAACGAATGTGGACATTTCGCGATACGGAGCGGGTGTTTACACGGTTCAATTGCAGTCGGATAAGGAAACGGTATCGAAAAAGTTTACAGTGACCAAATAGGATTTTTCAATGAGAAGGAACTTGTCAAAAATAATAAAATTTATCATTCGCCAAAAGTGATTGAAAAATAGAGTTGCGGCAAGTGATACAGATTTTAACGAAAAAAAGCCTTGAAAACGATGTGTTTTCAAGGCTTTTTAGCAAAATACTGAGGGGTCCTTTTTCCTTATTTTTTCCCCGCCAAATACTCATTCATCACATACAAAACCCCACGAATCGGCACCCGCAACCAATCGGGACGGGCGTTCATTTCGTAACCGACTTCATAAATCGCTTTTTCGAGCATATACGTTCGTAGCAACGTCTGTTTGCTCGCTTCGTCGGGCGGCATAAAATTGGCGTCGCCGCAACGGTCTAAGTAGGCTGTTAAGTAAAATTGACTGACGTAATGATACCATTGCAACGCCCATTCTTCCAAAAATGGGAGGTCTTCTTTCCGATAATTTTGGTTCAACGCCAACTGCCCGTAAGCCGCATAATGAAACGACCGCATCATGCCCGCGACGTCTTTAAACGGCGTTTTTTTCAATCGCCGTTCCGAAATAGAATGCATCGGCTCGCCTTCAAAATCAATGATATAGTAGTCTTTTCCGTTGAAAAGCACCTGTCCGAGGTGATAATCGCCGTGAATTCGGGTTTTTGATGCTTCAATTTTTTCGGCATAAATTTCCGCGAATGCCTCCATGATGTCGTCGTGCAGCGCCAAAATTTGTTCAGCTTCTGAGCGAATATGTTCGGGTAGTTTCGGCAATCGTTGCGTCAACGCATTGAATTTTTCCGTCAATAGTTTACGGTGTCCCGAATAAATCGAACGCTGATAATTTTGAGTAAAACGCTCGGCTTTGAAGTCTTCATTATCCACTTCCAAACTCAATCCCAAGTGCATTTCTGCCGTCCGACGTGCCAATAAAGTCACGCGTTCGTAGGTGACTGCACCGATGAGTTTTTGCACTTTCAACGGCACATCTTCAAAATACATCCGTGGTTTTCGGACCAATGCGGGTGGTGTTTCGGTCTTTTCGGCTTTTTCCATCACCTTTTCGTAGTAGGTCGTCAAGGCACTCAGCGTCGAAGTCCATGCCTCGCCTTG
>JAYUKJ010000038.1:0-6015 GCA_043764555.1 Saprospiraceae bacterium | reverse complement strand
AATTGCAGTTGGAAAACGAACGCCGCAACGTCGCAATCGAAGTGGTGAGCATAAAAGAAGCGAGTTTGCGGGCAAAATTGAAATCGCCCGAAGAAATTGCCGACTTAGATTTTACCAAAATTCGTGGCGCAACGCTCGAAATTCAGAACACAATTTTCATTTTGGAAGAGCTGTGCAATGCGTTCGACGAACTGCCTTTTGACGACAATCACAACGTTCAGGCTAATTTACAGCGCGATATTCGCTTTATTTTTGGTCCGCCGGGAACGGGCAAAACGACGTATTTGGCGCACGAAGAGATTCAACCCGCAATGTTATCCGACGACCCGTTGAAGGTTTTGGTCCTCACGCCGACCAATAAATCTGCCGATGTTTTGGTCCAAAAAACGCAAAAAATCTGCGGCGATTCGCCCGAATGGTTGATGCGTTTTGGCACAACGAGCGAAATGAGCATCGAAAATGCGGGATTGTTGCGCGATTCTACGCATGATATAAGCGGTGAAGAACATTTTTGCGTCGTCACCACGATTACTCGTTTTCCTTACGACGGCTTCAATCATGGGTCTGACGAATATAAATTTAAAAACATTTATTGGGACGTCATTATCGTGGATGAAGCCTCGATGATTAGCGTCGGTTATATGGCGTATCTGTTGCTTCAACAACCGAACGCACAGTTTGTGATTGGCGGCGACCCGTTTCAAATTGAACCCGTCGTTTTGGCGGAAGATTGGCAAGGCGAAAACATCTATTCGATGGTGCGTTTGACCTCATTTGACCCCGTTTTGCAACGCGAAATGTTGTACCCGCATCCGTATAACGTATTGAATTTGACCACTCAATATAGAAGTATTTCTACCATAGGTGGACTTTACAGCCATTTTACCTACGAAGGCATCTTGCGCCATAACCGTTTTAAAGAGCATCAAAAACGGGTAAATATCACGAATTTACCTTTGAAAGACATCAATATTATCCAATTTCCTGCTCATAAATTGGAGATAATTTACCGTCCACAATTGCTCAATAAAAGCCATTATCACCTCTATTCTGCGCTCTTGACGGTCGAATTAATTCAATATATTGCCAAAGAATTGAACCAAAATCAACCCGAAGACACGTTCAAAATCGGTATCATTTGCCCCTACAAAGCACAAGCGACGATGGTGGACAAGGTGCTGTCGAGTTTGTACATCAATTATAAAAATATCACGATACAAACGGGGACAATTCACAGTTTTCAAGGCGACGAATGCAACATCGTCTTGTGCTTACTCAATCCACCGCCAAACATCACTAAAAGCCCGTTATCGTTTCTAAATAAGAAAAATATCTTAAACGTAGCGATAAGCAGGGCAAAGGATTATCTCATTTTATTGATGCCCGACGACAATACTGAGGGGTCCGAAAATTTGTACCAAATCAAACGGCTGAAAGGCATTATTGACTACTACTTGTCGGGCGTTTGTCAACGTTGGCAGAGCCGTCAGATTGAAGAAATACTGTTCGGTGTTCCCGATTTTCTCTACGAAAATACCTTCGCCACGACGCATCAAAGCGTGAATGTTTATACACGACCCGAAAAAAAATATGAGATTCGGATTGAAGAAAAAGCGGTGGATGTGCAGGTGCATTTATTGTGAAAAGGGTCCCCTCAGTATTTTGACAAAAAAACACACAAATTCGCGTCAAAAAGCATAAAAAACAAAGGGCGTGCTTACATTTGTTTCAGAAAAAAGGAGTAGCGAGGATTACTTTCTAAAACAATAAACTACCGTAAGAAAACGCTTTAAATACGCTAAATGAACCCACAAATCAAGCTACTAATCGTCGAAGACGACATGATAATTGCCGCCAAAATATCCATGCAATTGACCGCATTAGGCTACGAAGTAACGGGCATTATCCCAAGAGGGGAGGAGGCAATTCGGCACGTTGGGGACAACAAACCCGATATTGTTTTGCTCGATATTAATCTAAAAGGCACGCTCGATGGCATCGAAACCGCGCAAAAAATGCTCGAATTGGGCGAAATTCCGATTATTTACGTTACCGCAAACACCGATGAAGCGACCTTCAATCGAGCGAAAGAAACGCGCCCTTACGCTTTTATTTCGAAGCCGATTAACAACCGCGATTTGCAACGTGCGATTGAATTAACGGTGAGCCGAATAGCCGAAAAAACCGCCATTAAAGCTAAGGAAATTGAAGAGGTGCCAACGGACGAAATGCCGTTTATTTTGAGCGACCGTATTTTTGTGAAACACAAAGACAAGATGGTGAAGCTCGTCATTGCGGACATTCTCTACATCGAAGCGGAGCGTAATTATTGCCGCATTTTCACTAAAAATAAAGAATATTTATTGTCCACGACGCTGAAAATAATGGAAGAAAAATTGCCTGCACGACTGTTTGTGCGGGTGCATCGGTCGTTTGTGGTCAATATTTCGCAAGTGGATGAAGTGTCTGAAAGCCACGTGATTATCAATCAAAAAGCGATTCCTTTGAGTAATTCGTTGCGCGATGATTTGTTGAAACGGATTCAAACGATTTGATTTTAAAAAAAAAGACCCCTCAGTATTTCCCAAAAAAAATCCTTCGGACAAAAATCCACGTGCTTCGGACAGCCATAGACCTCATTCGTCCTCAAACGCTTGCAGCCATTCTAAACTCCTCCCATATTTGTCTCATCAATTAAAAAGAACGTGAAAAGGTCACTTTTTGAGCATTTATACTGAGGGGTCCTTCGAAATCCGTTTCCTTTTTTAAACCTGTATAACCGTCTTTATTTTCAAAAAAATCAAGTTAACAGTCTATTTATTCTTTTTAAAAACCATCATTAACAATCATTTTTTTAGAATCAAAAAACAATCAATTGAATGAAAAACACGCACCATCAACGCGCCTTGATTTTAGGTGTGTTACAAATCCACTCGTAGTCGGCAACTTTAGTTGCCGCGACAGTTTTAGCGGCAACTAAAGTTACCGACTACCTTATTTTTCCTTATCAATTAACGATTTTTTAGATAAAGTTTTCGAGTCGATGCTGAGGGAAAATTTTAAAAAAGGACCCCTCAGTATTTTTTCACTTTTTAATCAAAAAAAACAAAAAACGGGGCAGCCGAAAACCGTTCAGAGTAGGCAAAACAATTTTAAGTTTTAAAAAATGAAAATGAACAAATTTCTCTCAGCAATGGCAATCATCATTGCCTTATTTTCGGCAACGAATAATGCCCAAGCACAGGCGGCAAACTATGAAATTGCTCCACAGGAGTATGTTGACCTCTCAGAAAAGGCTTTAAGTCAAGTCATCAAATTTGATTTTGATGCTTGGGCGGGTATGCTCGCTGATGATGTGGAGTTTTGGTTTCCTGATGGAGACAACAACACCCGCACCAAATTGGTCGGCAAAAAAGCGGTGATTGACTGGTGGAAAAACTGGAAGGCAACTTCGGGTATCAAATCTATGACCATGGACGAAGCAGTCTTTCTTCCAGTAAATGCCCTAAAACCTACTGCGGGGTCTAAACTCACTGGCAACCTTGTGATTAACTATTTTACCAATCATTTAGTTTTTGCCACTGGCACTGCAAACCTTAGAATGAACTTTGTTACGCATTTTAACACCAACAAAAAGATTGACCGCTATATCACTACGTATGACCGTACGGTGATTATCAAAGCGATGGGCATTGATATTTTGTCAAAGAAGTAAAATAAAACGTCTGAAACGTCGGCAGGGTTTTGAACCTTGACGATGTTAAAAAAAAAGGTACTTTCGTAAATTTGGTGGGTATGGTTTTGTCGCTTTTTGTCATTTAGTAGGAATCTTGTCGTTGTGTAAGTAAAATGAGCGACGACAAGATTCCTACTGAATGACAAAAAACGACTTACCACTAAATTTACGAAAGCGCCATTTTTTTAATCAAGAAATCAATTTTAGATGCCGAAGTTTTCATTAAGATACATATTTATGGTGCTTATTTTTAAAAATAAATTTTAATTTATGATGCCGAAAATTTTAATTTTAATTATTTTTGCATAAAAATAATTAAAATGCAGTTAAAACGAAATATTGATACACTACTTTTTGATTGGAAAAAAAGTCCTTCAAGAAAACCACTTTTATTGAGGGGTGCAAGGCAGGTAGGAAAATCTACCTCGGTAAGAGCTTTTGGAAAACAGTTTGAGTATTTTTTGGAAGTCAATTTTGAAACAGAAAAAGAAATTCACGTCTTTTTTGAAGGAAACATCAATGTTGCAGCCATTTGCGAAAAATTGTCGGTCTATTACAACACACCCATTGTAGCGGGTAAGACATTGTTATTTTTTGACGAAATTCAGCAATGCCTTCCAGCCATAAGTGCGGTACGTTATTTCTATGAGCAATTCAAAGACCTACACCTCATTGCGGCGGGTTCGTTATTAGAATTTGCTTTGGCAGAATTGCCTTCTTTTGGCGTAGGTCGTATTAGGTCGGTGTTTATGTATCCGTTGTCGTTTTATGAATTTTTAGAGGCAAAAGGTGAAAATAAACTACTCAATCTTATTAAAACGGGTAAATCATTAGACTTACCTTTTCACAATAAATTGACTGAATATCTCCGCATTTTTATGATTATTGGTGGTATGCCCGAAGTCGTAGCCAAATATATTGGTGGCGAATCTTTGTTAGAAATACAAACGGTTCTCGACGAATTGCAGGCATCAATCGTCGCTGATTTTACAAAATATAAAAAAAACGTACCTTCAAATAGGCTGATTGAAGTTTTTGAAGCGGTGGTGGCACAATCGGGTGGAAAATTTAACCTCAGCAAAGCGGCTCAAAATGCCAATTACGGTCAAATAAAAGAAGCCTTGTCCTTATTAGAAAAAGCAGGTTTGATATACGCTGTTACCCATTCGGCAGGAAACGGCTTGCCGTTAGGGGCTGAAACGAACGACAAAAAGCGAAAATATTTACTCTTAGATACGGGCATTTTTCAGCGCATATTGGGCTTAAATATTGGCCGCTTTTTGGCGGAAAACGACCAAAATGTTGTCAATAAAGGCACTATTGCTGAAACATTCGTTGGTAACGAAATTATCAAAAATAGCAATCCATATACGCAAGAGCGACTGTATTATTGGCATCGAGAGACACCTTCAAGTAATGCCGAAGTGGATTATTTAATTCAAAAAGATGGGCAGATTTTACCCGTAGAAGTTAAATCTTCGCAAAAAGGGAGTATGCAAAGTCTGTTATTATTTATGAAAGAAAAAAACACAAAAGGTGTAAGAATATCAATGGAGAATTTCGGTAGTTTTCAAGATATTACCATCATTCCATTGTATGCGGCGGGCTATTTTTTAGCGACAAGCTAAGTTTAATTCTAAAAATGGAGACCCCTCAGTATTTTCTCTATTTTTTATCAAAAATCAAAAACGGGGAAGCCGAAAACCGAACAGAGTAGGCAATCAAATGAAAATCAAATAAAAATGAAAAATACAGCATTGATTACAGGAGCATCCAGCGGAATTGGATTAGAATTAGCTCGAATTCACGCCTCAAAAGGTGGTGACTTGGTTTTGGTTGCCAGAAACAAACCTAAATTAGATGAACTTAAAAACGAGTTAGAAAAGCAATTTAAGGTTGCTGTTTATACCATTGGCAAAGACCTTTCTGCGACTAACTCAGCACAAGAAATATATGACGAAACGACCAGGCAAAATATCCAAATTGACTACCTGATAAACAATGCAGGTTTTGGCGACTTCGGAATGTTCGCTGAAAGGGACTGGAACAAAGAACTTCAAATGATTAATTTGAACATCACTACTTTGACATTATTTACAAAATTATATCTTCAAGATATGATTAAACGGGGAAGTGGTAAAATAATGAATGTTGCATCAACCGCTTCGTTCCAACCCGGCCCCATGATGGCAGTATATTTTGCCACAAAAGCGTATGTGTTAAGTTTTACCGAAGCGGTTAGCAATGAAGTGAGCGACAAAGGAATTTCAATAACAGCT
>JAYUKJ010000037.1:0-6021 GCA_043764555.1 Saprospiraceae bacterium | reverse complement strand
TCAATGAAGTCAACGACCGAAACTTTTAATCGCACCATATTGGAATTGAAATACAAAAAAGGGGTATGCGAGAACACAGCCGTTCCCTCTTTTAATCGCACCATATTGGAATTGAAATTGCGCGGTGAGCGCGGGAGCGTGAAGTCGAGTGAACTTTTAATCGCACCATATTGGAATTGAAATTCAAAGACTCGAATGAGCGCATCATCAAGTACCTCAACTTTTAATCGCACCATATTGGAATTGAAATTCGTGGTTGCGCTTCAAGCCCAGTAAGTTGAAAATGCTTTTAATCGCACCATATTGGAATTGAAATTTGTGGAGTGCGCGTTTTGGTCGGCGATGGTGTTTTTCTTTTAATCGCACCATATTGGAATTGAAATTTCGCAAGGTGACGGCGGGTTTCAAATCGGGTCGCCTTTTAATCGCACCATATTGGAATTGAAATAAGCTATTGAACACTTGACTATTGAGAACGGCTGCTCTTTTAATCGCACCATATTGGAATTGAAATTTGTGACGCTTGCATCACCCGCAATACGGGCGTTTTCCTTTTAATCGCACCATATTGGAATTGAAATAAGTGGGTGTAACGGCTTGGGAAGCCGTACAAAACGCTTTTAATCGCACCATATTGGAATTGAAATGCATGGGACCGAATAGTCTTGCTATGTTGGGTGGTGTCTTTTAATCGCACCATATTGGAATTGAAATACACGAAAAGACGTGTCGCCGACAACAAGCCGACAACCTTTTAATCGCACCATATTGGAATTGAAATTGGTGTTGTGGATATCGAGGAGCGTGCCTACGGCACGGCTTTTAATCGCACCATATTGGAATTGAAATAAATCGTGCAGGTCGTCCGCAAACCCGCCTCTTATTCTTTTAATCGCACCATATTGGAATTGAAATAGCAAAAAATTGAACAAATAACCGCAGAATGGGTAATCTTTTAATCGCACCATATTGGAATTGAAATAATTATTCAGCATTCTATTGAATATAAAATCAATAACGCTTTTAATCGCACCATATTGGAATTGAAATAACTTAAAAAGGCGTTGGAAACTAACAAAGTGACCACACTTTTAATCGCACCATATTGGAATTGAAATCAAGAAAATCCCCTGTCCTTTCACCCCCTCAGTATTCTTTTAATCGCACCATATTGGAATTGAAATGTTTTGGCATCTATCCAAACGGCAGGGCGACTGTCGGCTTTTAATCGCACCATATTGGAATTGAAATATAGGGATTTTTGAACAACAAATAAAGGGCGTGCAAACTTTTAATCGCACCATATTGGAATTGAAATACGGTATTTGTCTAAACGAAAGGGTGTTATCCCGACTTTTAATCGCACCATATTGGAATTGAAATCGAGTGCGGAGTTTCCCGTTTGTGCCACGTTATAGCTTTTAATCGCACCATATTGGAATTGAAATCAACAAGTTAGGCGGTCTTGATACCGTCACTTGCACCTTTTAATCGCACCATATTGGAATTGAAATAAGCCTGAAAAGGGTGGACATACTGAGGGGTCCTAAACTTTTAATCGCACCACATTGGAATTGAAATCACGGGAATATTGTAATGGTCGTCGTGCAATAACCCTTTTAATCGCACCATATTGGAATTGAAATCGTCAACGTGGTTGGATATATAAGCAATCGCTTCGGCTTTTAATCGCACCATATTGGAATTGAAATTCTGCTCGTAGATGTCTTTCACGTCGGTCGCGTTTTCTTTTAATCGCACCATATTGGAATTGAAATACCAAACGGCTCAACGGTGCGCAGGTCGGGTGCTTCTTCTTTTAATCGCACCATATTGGAATTGAAATAAGAACGTCGGCAACGGCGCAAGCGCGCTCGATAACCTTTTAATCGCACCATATTGGAATTGAAATTATCGCTCACCCATTGCCCTTTGATGTCACGAGGGCCTTTTAATCGCACCATATTGGAATTGAAATTTCTCGTGCCTCTCTTTTTCGGGTTCTTGCCTGCGCTTTTAATCGCACCATATTGGAATTGAAATGAAAGGATCGGAATTTGCCGCCGCGTTCAATTGCGCTTTTAATCGCACCATATTGGAATTGAAATCTGCCGAAACCGCCGCATTTGCCGCGCTCGAAAATTCCTTTTAATCGCACCATATTGGAATTGAAATAAGCCTTGAAGTTGATACAATTGCAGTCCGATGATTCTTTTAATCGCACCATATTGGAATTGAAATTCGAAACAAGGCGACGGCATTATCTATGTCAAGCACCTTTTAATCGCACCATATTGGAATTGAAATCTTTCATCAATGAATTACCTACCAACCGAAGAAGAAGCTTTTAATCGCACCATATTGGAATTGAAATTAGATTTTCTCTCCATCGTTCAAAATTTTCGGTTGTGGCTTTTAATCGCACCATATTGGAATTGAAATGATGCTTTTGGTGGTTGCTTTTGCGACTTTCGCGACCTTTTAATCGCACCATATTGGAATTGAAATTATTCAAGGTAAGTCCTAAAACATCTTTTCTCTTTCTTTTAATCGCACCATATTGGAATTGAAATAAAGCGTCCTTCGTACAATGAAGATGAACGACGCATTCTTTTAATCGCACCATATTGGAATTGAAATTCTGCTGTTTGAAGTCGAAGAACTGCCCGATGCCGAACTTTTAATCGCACCATATTGGAATTGAAATCAATTAGGACATGGGCTTGTCATTTTTATTAATTATTCTTTTAATCGCACCATATTGGAATTGAAATGTCTCGTCAAAAGTTTCTGTTTCAGCGTCAAAGCCCTTTTAATCGCACCATATTGGAATTGAAATTTTTCAACTTCAACCTTAACCTTTTCGGCTAAAACCTCTTTTAATCGCACCATATTGGAATTGAAATAGTCAAAATATCATGTACAACCATCCATTTTTCTGCTTTTAATCGCACCATATTGGAATTGAAATATCATTGAGAACATCCGCGATGCCGTCATTGGTACTTTTAATCGCACCATATTGGAATTGAAATCTTTTTGTGCGTTTTGAGCCTTAATCTTAGCAACTCGCTTTTAATCGCACCATATTGGAATTGAAATAAGAAATACCTTGAAATGTTGAACAGGCATTACACTTTTAATCGCACCATATTGGAATTGAAATAATTCTTTTCTCAGTCTGATTGTGGAACTGTCTTTGACTTTTAATCGCACCATATTGGAATTGAAATAGTCAATCACTTTGGTTGCTTCCACCGCCGCATTACTCTTTTAATCGCACCATATTGGAATTGAAATGATACACAATTGCGCGGCGGACACAAAGCACCTTGGCTTTTAATCGCACCATATTGGAATTGAAATAAGGTTGGCAGCAGCGTCGTCCATGCGCGGCGTTCGACTTTTAATCGCACCATATTGGAATTGAAATTCGTATGCGGTTCTAATTGCTTCCGTACAGTCCGCTTTTAATCGCACCATATTGGAATTGAAATACCAATACGAGAGCGTAGAGCTGTTTGCCAATAGCTCTTTTAATCGCACCATATTGGAATTGAAATTCGAAGGCGGCAGCATCAACCTGATGGGCCTATCCGACTTTTAATCGCACCATATTGGAATTGAAATAAATCAACCGTTACACGTTCGATTTATTGAGGGGTACTTTTAATCGCACCATATTGGAATTGAAATAAGTCAAAAGACATTTCAAGAAAGGCGTCCTTATCACTTTTAATCGCACCATATTGGAATTGAAATACTACTGAGGGGGCAATTGTGGCTTTGTGATGTCAAACTTTTAATCGCACCATATTGGAATTGAAATTGTTATATGCTACGCCGTCCCTGCGGCATTGGGTCCTTTTAATCGCACCATATTGGAATTGAAATAGCATCCCTCCAGTCGCACCGTTGACAAGCGTTATACTTTTAATCGCACCATATTGGAATTGAAATTGGGCTGCGATTTGAGCACATCGCCTTAATTTTCGAAGCTTTTAATCGCACCATATTGGAATTGAAATCTTCTACCCTATTTCCGTTCAAAACAATAATTGTAGCTTTTAATCGCACCATATTGGAATTGAAATTACGAACGCCGACTTTCGGAGTTAGACCTATTCAGCTTTTAATCGCACCATATTGGAATTGAAATATAATTCGCAGCATGGCAGCGTGTAAAGCATGGTTCTTTTAATCGCACCATATTGGAATTGAAATAAAATCAACGTATTCACTTTCTTTTCCGTCAATTCTTTTAATCGCACCATATTGGAATTGAAATAAAGTGTTCACCGTGTTCACGTGAACACGGAGTGACTTTTAATCGCACCATATTGGAATTGAAATCAACGGGTCGCGGCGCTTCGGCGACCTGCGCCGCGTCTTTTAATCGCACCATATTGGAATTGAAATCATCCAATACGCGGCGGGTCATGGGGACTTCACGAACTTTTAATCGCACCATATTGGAATTGAAATCGCTTGGACGACGCTGTTACCGTCGTTCGGCGTCACGCTTTTAATCGCACCATATTGGAATTGAAATTCGAACGCCGCGCCTCTCGTGCGGCGTTTTTTCGTAGCTTTTAATCGCACCATATTGGAATTGAAATAAATTTACGACATCGTACAACTCTCGAACCGCGTCGCCTTTTAATCGCACCATATTGGAATTGAAATGAAGTGACCGCCCCGACTGTTCAAACTGTTCACGTGACTTTTAATCGCACCATATTGGAATTGAAATGGTACAAACGGCGGTCAATAAGTCGGGCGATTTTACGCTTTTAATCGCACCATATTGGAATTGAAATTCTTCGAGTCCGCGGCGGTTCGCAGCGTGGTGTTCCTTTTAATCGCACCATATTGGAATTGAAATAAAAAAAAACGCTCGGAGCCGCCGCGCTGCGAAACGCCTTTTAATCGCACCATATTGGAATTGAAATAGATGTGCGACTTGCCCGAACCTTGTGCGCCTAAAACTTTTAATCGCACCATATTGGAATTGAAATAGTAAGTCACCGTGGTATCTATTTTCCAATCCACGGTCTTTTAATCGCACCATATTGGAATTGAAATACGTTCGCCGAAACGGACTTCGCGAGCGTCGCAACTTTTAATCGCACCATATTGGAATTGAAATAATAAAGCTACCGCACAATTCAAATTCAATATTAACTTTTAATCGCACCATATTGGAATTGAAATTTTCTTCCAAGTCGTTTAATACGTCGTCGTTGCATTCCTTTTAATCGCACCATATTGGAATTGAAATAGCAGAGAACGGAACCCACGAGTTAAGGCGCAGGCTTTTAATCGCACCATATTGGAATTGAAATTTATCAATTCGGTGCGCTGAAGGGCGCGAGTTTTTCTTTTAATCGCACCATATTGGAATTGAAATACAAATATTTGAATTTGAGGCAACGGAGCGCGGCTCTTTTAATCGCACCATATTGGAATTGAAATTCGTCAAGGCGATGTCGTCAACTTCCGTCGTTTTGAGTCTTTTAATCGCACCATATTGGAATTGAAATATTGTCTTTTCATTCGTTATGGGCCACAATTAACGCTTTTAATCGCACCATATTGGAATTGAAATTGCGCGGCAAGTTGTCGCAAATGCCGCAATGTGGCTTTTAATCGCACCATATTGGAATTGAAATAAAGAACGACCATAATTGCCATTATAAGTTTCCGTTGTCTTTTAATCGCACCATATTGGAATTGAAATTACCAAATCCTTTACTTCTTGATATGTAACTATTTCTTTTAATCGCACCATATTGGAATTGAAATTTGTGGATTTGGCTCGCTACGCGGACGTTTTATACTTTTAATCGCACCATATTGGAATTGAAATGCTCCTCCAGTTGCGCCTCCCACCCTGCTTCTTGTCTTTTAATCGCACCATATTGCTTAGCTTTCGCTAACTTTTTTTGAGAAAACGGAATATTTTATAGCAATAGTATTTCATATGGATTGACGGGTATTTTGATTAATTCTATTATTCTT
>JAYUKJ010000036.1:0-6033 GCA_043764555.1 Saprospiraceae bacterium | reverse complement strand
TTCGTTCGCAAAGAGCAAGATTTGCAAAACTAAATTCACCTAATTAAAAACAATTCACAATGAAATTTAAGTTCAATCTCTCACTGGCATTTGCACTGTTAGCAACTTTAACCTTTGCTCAAACTGCCAAAATTCAAATTATCCACAACTCGCCAACGCCGACCGTTGACATCTACGCGAATGGCGCAAAATTGCTCGACAATTTCGCATTTCGCACCGCAACACCTTACATCGATGTCCCCGCGGGCGTGACGATTAACATCGGCGTCGGCTTGGGAACGAGTCAGTCGGTGCGTGACACTTTGGTCAACATTCCAGTCGTTTTGACGGCGGGAAAAACCTACGTGGCGATTGCTTCGGGTGTTGTTGGCAACGCCATGAAACCGTTCCGTTTGGCGGTCACTGACATGGGTTCGGAGACGGCAACGACGCCTACGAACGTCGGTATCGCGTTTTTTCACGGCGCACCCGATGCGCCAAATGTGGACATTCGCACGGGCGGTAGCGTGGTTTTTGGCAACACGGCTTACGGTAATTTTGGCAAAAGCGGCACGGTAACTTACGCCAACGTGCCTGCAAATGCGACCTATCCTTTGCAAGTGACGCCCGCGGGAGCGACGGCAGTTGTGGCGGCTTATGAAGCCAATCTGTCTTTTTGGGCGGGCAAAACGGCGGTCATTTTTGCCAGTGGTTTTCTCGGTAGCGAAAATCCAGACGACAAATTTGAGGCATTCGTAGCGCTGTCAAACGGCGGTACTTTTCCGCTCAAAACCGTTCAATTTGTTGCGCCACCACCGCCGACAAATACGGCTTTTTTGCAAATTATCCACAATTCGCCGACGCCAACGGTGGATATCTACGTGAATGGTGCTAAATTATTGGACGATTTCGCGTTTCGCACGGCAACTCCTTATATTTCGGTGCCAGCGGGCGTGACTTTGAGCATTGCCGTTGCGGCGGCTTCGAGCCGTTCAGTAGCCGATGCGATTGCGACTTTTCCCGTTCGTTTGGACAGCGGAAAGACTTACGTTGGCGTGGCTTACGGCGTTGTTGGTAGTGCAACGAGACCGTTTGGCATTGCGCTTTCGGACGCGGGTCGTCGGTTTTCAACGACGCGCCACAACGTCGATATTGGCTTTTTTCACGGCTCGCCCGATGCGCCCAATGTGAGCATTTTGGCGGGTAACAGCGTGATTTTCAATGACATAGCGTACAGCAAATTTGGTACTTACATCAGCGTTCCCGCCGAAGCAACGTATCGTCTTGGCGTGGCGCCCGCTTCAAATACGGCGACGATTTTGGCGCGTTATGACGCCAATCTCAGTTTTTGGAAAGGACGGACGGCGATTGTTATCGCAACGGGTTTCTTGACGGCGGGCAACGCAACGCCGTTTCAACCGTGGGTTGTTTTGTCGAACGGCGGCACGTTTCCGCTCAATGCCGTGGTGGGTTTTGCTGACGAATTGCCGCAGCAATTGTCTGCGCGCGTGGCTTTGACGCAGAACGTTGAAATGACGTTGTCGCCCAATCCTGCAAGCACGGTTGTGAGCGCAAATATCAGTTTGGCGAAGGATTCGGATGTGCGGATTTCGATTGTTGATGTGGCGGGTCGCTTGGCTCAAAACGCGCAATTTGACAACCTTTCACGCGGTGTTCACCAACTGGATTTGAACGTAAGTAATTTAAAATCAGGCTATTACATCGTTCGGACGGAATCGGCGGACGGTGTGGTGAATAAGAAATTATTGATTGCAAAATAGAAAAAATACCCCCCTCAGTATTTTGCTCTTTTTGAACTAAAAATCGGTTAGTGGAACGTTTCCACTAACCGATTTTTTATTAAAGTTCTTCGATATAATCCACAATTGCCATCGTCAGACGGTTCAATTCACGTTGCAAATCATCGGGCGCCGTGAGATTGAGGTCGCGCGCTTTTTGCCAATTCACGTATTGACCTTGAAGCACAACAATGTCGTTTTTAGCATCTTTCAAATGTATGCGCAACACCATCAAAACGTCGCTGAAATCATCGTCATTGACCAACGCGTGAAAAGCCTCAATTTGCTTGTCATGCCCCGTTCGCTGCGCAAATTCCGCTTTTTTATTGACGTATTCTTTCATAATCGCGGCGTTCGGACGCAGCAGCGTTTCTTTTCTGAAATACAACAAACCAAACACAACGAGCAGAATTAATTGAAACGGCACCAACCACAAATAAGCGTCTTGCAAATAGCCTTCAATGCTGTTGTTCATCGTCGCAAAAGGCATGGCTAAAAGCGTTACCAAGAGCAACAATAAATACGCCAAAGCGCCCCAATAAACTGCGCGAAAAGTATTGGTTAACAACACTTTAGACGGATTTTTATTCAACAAAACGGCTACGAAAAGCAGCACTAAACTGGGCAATAAATGAGCAAAAACCCACAGCCAAGCGGTGCCAATGATGTCTTCAAATTTGCCCGTTATGGATTGAATCAGCACCAATAAAATGATGATTGCGGTGAACGCCAACCACAACCAAAGGAGCTTTTTTCGGGTATCGGCAAGGAGTACAAGCATTTTTTTAATGATGAATTATGAATGATAAATGATGATTAATTAAAACCCAATTCCCGCCTTCATAAAATGCGTTTTTGCATCAAACCGCGGCGTCGGGCATATCTGTTTTGCCTTGCGGTTGCTCTCAGGCACTTCAAATTCATAGACCAAAACACTCACCGTGTACCCCTCAGTATAAGGCATATTTGCCAGCACTTTTGGCAACCGATTTGCGCCTTCACTCAACCACGCGGCGGCTTCATTTTTGGACACGTGCGCGTCTTTTGCTTTGAACGCATTGTCGGTGACGACGAAGACAAATAGCCTGAAATAACCTTTGTTGGGCATCAAAATCGACGTAAAATAGTCCATAATGCCTGAAAAATTATCGCGCGTGGGCTGTTCCAACCACCGTGTTCGGTCGTTCCGTGGCGTGGCGTCGGCTTGGTTGTATTGCTCCATTTGGGTCACGATGGCGAAGCCATTTTTGACCGAAAAATAGCTCCGTTGAGCATACCCGTTTTTGTCCAAACCCAAGCGCAATTGTTCATCCACTTTGCCCAATGTTTTGTTGGTTGCAAATAGGTTTTTATTCAAATCGCACGTGGCGTAACATTTTTTAAATTCAAATGTGGGCAACGTTAACTCATTGGTTTGCAAGTCATTGTCAAAAGGTAAAGCGTTGATTTGCATTGCGCGGGTTGCCTTATTGAAACCATCAAGCACCGTTTTTTTGTGCTTTAGATTGTCGTCACCTGCACCATTACTCTTTGTGGAACCCTCCGACGTGCGCGCCAACTCGAGCAATAAAAATTGCTGCGGAAATCCTTTTTTTGACAAGACATAACCCATGAAAAAATAGGCTTCCGACTCTTCGGATAACGTATTTTCACCATTTAATGTATGACCGTTCACGTGATGCCCGATTTCGTGTGCCAAAGCGCTATAAACGGCAACCGCGTTCGCTTTTTGAATAAAATCCAAGCTGTAAAACAGATACCGTTGCCCATTGTCCACGATTGCGGCGACGCTTTCCACGTTGGTTGGCACAATTTTAAAATTTTGAGCCGCGTTGCCCGCCGTCAAAATTTCCTTAATCCACGCGTCAACTTGAGCGTTGTCGTCAAAACGATACAGCTCGTCCTCCCAAGCTGTTCCCGAATAGGAACAGTGATTTTTGGTCGAGATACTGAGGGGTGTCTGCGCGAGAATGGGCAGCATATTTATTAGTAAAAAAAATAATACAACGTTTTTCATTTCTATAATGCGTATTTTGATGTGAATAATGGGTTTAATTAGCAGCAATTTCCGCTTTGAGATTTTCGGGCGAATAAATTCGCCCGTTATTGATGAAAAACATGGGAATCGTGTCTTTAAAGCTACGTTTTGTCGGCAAAATCAATAGCGGGCGAATTTATTCGCCCGTCCCAAAAGCCAAAGCGGAAATTGCTGTTGAATTAGGCACATTTAACAAAAAATAGGCTTTATACTGAGGGGTTCTATTTTTTCAATAATTCTAAAGCTGCTGCCTTAAAAGCCGTCGCGTCTAAGTAAAAACCATTCAATAATTCGTTGTATGGACTGTTTAATTGTTTATCGAACAACCCGACGGCTTCCCTCAATTTTTCTTTATCCATTGCGGTCGATTCGCCGTTATTGTTAAATTTTGCTTCGCATTTTTCGAAAAGAGCAACGCCTTTTGACCCATAAGCCACACCTTCAGTCGGCGCTATTTTTATGACTTCTTCATAATCCAAAATCGCATCTTCACGAGCATTGTACTGTCTTTTAGCGTGTCCACGCCCAATCCAAGCAACGATGTTTTTAGGTTCCAAACGTATCGCTTCGGTGTAATCCGCAATGGATTCCTCAAAATGATAGGTGTGCATATTGGCAAGTCCGCGATAAATAAAAGCCGCCGTCATATTAGGATTCAACTCAATAGCTTTGGTGTAGTATTCGATTTCTTTCACGCGGTCAACCTCTTCAAAACCTTTATCAAACCACTTTTTAGCGGCTTTTTCCTTGTTTTCGGACACTTTTTCGAGTTTATACTGAGGGGTCCTATTTTCCGCTTCTTTTTCTTCGGATTGCTTCCAACCCACGGCAATTGCTTCCAATCTTGCCGATTTTGGTGGATGCGTTTTCGCTTCGTCTAACGAAAAAGTGTTGATGCCCGCCTGTGCTTCGGCGAGCGAGGCACCCATTTTTTGCAAAATATTGCCCGCAAAACGGTCGGCGGCGAGTTCCAATATTTTACGTTTTTTTACATCCGTTTCCGTAAAATCGTGGTTGTTCAAATGGTGACCAATCTCGTGCGCGAGGACGCAATACGCCGCCCATTTGGTTTGCGCATCGCGTTTGAAATTCTCCAAAAACGTCGTATTGTACAATATATACCGCTGCCCGCCCGCCGTAGAAGCGAGTGCGTTCGAGACGTTTGCGGCCTTTATCGTGTAATTTTGTTCCAATCCAATCGCCGTCGTGATGCGGCTGATGATGTCCACCGCTTCGTTCGATGGGTCGTAGCCATAAATGTCTTTTGGCGTTTCGTCGCCGTCAAAATGGCAGCCGTTTTTGATGTGGAGAACGGTTTGCGCGTGGATTTGAGGGAAAATAGGGCAAATTAGGAGAATAATCAGCGTTGCGGTTTGCTTTTTTATCATGATTTTTAGTAATTTAGAATCGGGTGAATAACGAAATTATCGCTGAAAAATCGCGCTATACTGAGGGGTCTCTAATTGCGGCTTAGCTGCAAAATCTCGGTAACTCTCCCAACGATAATTCATTTTCTACGCGGTGTAACCGCGAAACAGCTTGTTTTGCGGTTACACCGCACTATAAATTCGGTTTTCAAGTTCTTTGTTACCGATATTTTGCAGCTACGCCGCAATTTTATACCCCTCAGTAAATCATAGCTTTTAACCGATTATTTATACCAAAACTTGGCTAATCAATTGATTTATTCAATTCCAACAATTTGCCTTCCCAGCGTATTGTGATGGTTTTTGCATCAATAATTTTAAGGTCATATGTATCTTTTTTCAATATTTTATCACCAATCAATAAGCGACCTGCTTTTATCGTCCATTCAAAATCTGTCGCTTTTATAGTTTCTCCCCATTTCGTATAAGAAGACATGGTAATTTTTCCATTTGTTTGAAAATTACACATATAGTAGGAAGACCTAAATCCTTTCCATTTCCCTACCAATTTATTTTCCAACAACCCATCCGAAACTTCCGTAAAAGTCGGCATCGGCACCGTTTTATCGGGCGTTTTTACGTGGATTTCCCCATTTTTCCGACTCAAATCCAGAGCCGCCGTCCAGCCATTTGTCGTTGCCACCAAGCGCGCCGATTTTGCGGGATGCGTACTCGATTGCCCTTCCAAAGGTATTGTTTTGATGCCCGCTTGCGCTTCATCCACGGTTGCGTGGAGGTGGAACAAGAGATTTCCTGCGAATTTATCGGCTTCCAATTCATATTGCCGACG
>JAYUKJ010000035.1:0-6049 GCA_043764555.1 Saprospiraceae bacterium | reverse complement strand
TTGGTAAAATATTGACAACATTTTCCAAAAAATAAAATTTGAAGACCTTAAAACGTAGCTTTGCGGCGTCGAAAGGGACCCCTCAGTATAAAAGGCATTTTGATTGATTATCAACAATTTATCAAACATTTTTCTCTATTTTTCAACTAAAAACGATGTACAAAAAGAAAATTAAATCCGCCCTGATTTCCGTTTTTTACAAAGACGGACTCGAGCCGATTGTCCGCGAACTCGACCGATTGAAGGTCAAAATCTACTCGACGGGCGGCACGCAGACGTTTATCGAAGGACTTGGCATCGCGGTGGAAGCCGTCGAAGAACTCACAACTTACCCGTCAATTCTCGATGGACGCGTCAAAACTTTGCATCCGAAAGTTTTTGGCGGCATCCTCGCCCGTCGCGAAGCCGCACACACGGCACAACTTGAAAAATTTGATATTCCCGAAATCGATTTGGTGATTGTTGACCTTTATCCGTTTGAAGAAACGATTCAGAAAACGAAAAACGAAGAAGACATTATCGAAAAAATTGATATTGGTGGCATTTCGTTGATTCGGGCGGCAGCGAAAAATTTTCAAGACGTGGTTGTCGTTCCCGACCGTTCTTTTTATCCCCAAATTTTGGGTTTATTGACAAAACAAAACGGCTATACGAAACTCGACGAGCGCCGTTATTTCGCCGTCAACGCGTTTAATATGTCAAGTCATTACGATACGGCGATTTTTAATTGGTTCGCAAATCAAGAAACGGCGACCGAAAAAATGCCCAATTTTATTGCCGAAGGCGCCGAAACGGTTCCACAAAACACGCCCGTTTTCAAGCATTCGATTCAACAATCCGAAGCCTTACGCTACGGTGAAAATCCGCATCAAGCCGCCGTTTTCTTCGGCAATTTGACCGATTTGTTTGAAACGCTGAATGGTAAAGCATTGAGTTACAATAACTTAGTCGATGTCGATGCCGCCGTCCGTTTGATGCGTGAATTTAAGAACGACGCGCCGACTTTTGCCATTTTGAAACACACAAACGCGTGCGGCGTGGCGACTAAAAAAACGATTTTAGAAGCGTGGAAAGCTGCATTGGCAAGCGACCCAATTTCAGCTTTTGGCGGCATTTTGATTTGCAATAAAAAAGTGGATGCCGCGACGGCGGAAGAAATCAACAAATTGTTCTACGAAGTGTTGATTGCACCCGATTTTTCGCCCGAAGCACTCGTCATACTGAGGGGTAAGAAGCAACGGATTTTGCTACGTATTAAAGATTTTCATCAAAACGAAAAAGTCTTTAAAACGCTCTTGAACGGCGTGATTCAGCAAGACGCCGATTTGAGGACAGAAACGGAAGCCGAATTGAAATACGTCACGGCTAAACGCCCGACGGAGCAGCAAATTCAGGATTTGCTTTACGCCAATACTTGCGTTAAACATTTGAAATCCAACGGAATAGCCATTGTCAAAAATCGCCAATTGATAACAATGGGTTGTGGACAAACGAGCCGCGTGGACGCTTTGCAACACGCACTCGACAAGGCCGAACATTTGGGTTTTGACGTCAAAGGCGCGGTGATGGCGTCGGAAGCCTTTTTTCCGTTCCCCGATTGCGTCGAAATTGCCGACAAAGCGGGCATCGTCGCGGTCATTCAGCCAGGCGGCTCGGTGAAAGATAAGGACTCGATTGACTACTGCAACAACCACGACATGGCGATGGTCATGACGGGTATTCGCCATTTTTTACATTAGTTTTTTTGACCACGTCGTGCAAAATGTACCACAATTATTATCGCCTTCACATCTCGGCGAATTTTTAAACATCAATAATGTCAAAGCAAGTGCAACTCGTCGGCACATCCGACACGGGAAAACTATCGAAAGAGCAAACCCGATTCAACAATTATTTGAGCCGCATCAAGGCGTTGAAAGCAGAAATTGAAGTCTTTAAAGCCGACAACACGTGGCTCATTAAGGTCGGAACCGAGCGCGTTTTGCCGATTGACAGGCTCGATGTGATTGCCCACAAAGATTTTATTTTGGCACTCGACCAGCATCGAGAATTGGATAGATTGTCGCCGAGCCAGTACGAAAAATTTGAAGACATGATGCTTCAAGAAATCAGCGACATCCTGAATTACGAAGCATTTGACGATTTAAAGGCGATTTTTGACAAATACAGCGGCAAAAACTACGATGAACACGTCGCGGAAACCGAGGCGATTGCTAAAAAACAAGCCGTTGAACGCATGAATAAAATGTATGATATGGACTTGGATGCCGACGAAGAGATTGATAATATTAGAGAAAAAATAGCTGCGAAAAAAGCCGAAGCCGAAGCTGCCCGAGAAGCCGCAACCGAGGAGCGCCGCAGCAAAAAAAAGCTATCGGATAAGCAACAAGAACGCGCCGACAAACAGGCGTCGGCAAAAGCGGATATGACCAAAACGACCAAGCAGATTTACGTGGATTTGGTCAAAAATTTTCATCCCGACCAAGAATCCGACGAGACGCGGCGGCAGTGGAAAACCGAAATTATGAAGCAAGTAAACGTTGCTTATCAAGAAAATGATTTTTTGAAATTGATGGAATTGCAGATTTCTTTGTTAGAGGAGCGCGAAAACAGATTGCAAGGACTTGGAGATGAACAACTTAAACATTTCAATAAATCGTTACGCCAACAATTGGAAGATTTGGAGCGCGAAGCAGAGTCCGTTAATCCGCAATTTAACGGCAATCCGTTTGCGCGTTTTTATTCAAAAAATCGGACAATTTCGGAAGCGCAAATGGACAAACACGTCAAAGCCATGAAGCAGCAAACCAAAAGCCGACGACATAATATTGAATATATTCGCACGTTGTTTGGACTGAAAGAATACCTCAAGCAATTCTAAATTCCAAATTTCAAATTTCAAATTTCAAATTCCAAATTCCAAATTTCAAATTCCAAATTCCAAATTTCAAATTCCAAATTTCAAATTCCAAATTTCAAATTCCAAATTTCAAATTCCAAATTCCAAATTCCAAATTTCAAATTCCAAATTCCAAATTTCAAATTCCAAATTTCAAATTCCAAATTTCAAATTCCACGGATTCCAAGGATTCCAAATTCCAAATTCCACGGATTCCAAATCCTTGGAATTTGGAATTTGGAATTTGGAATTTGGAATCCTTGGAATCCGTGGAATCCGTGGAATCCTTGGAATCCTTGGAATCCTTAAAATTAAAAAGGCTCCCAATCCGAAGAATGGAAGCCCGTTTACTAAGATTTTAAATCGATTTTTGAGATGGTGTGACCCATCTTGCGTAAGACATTACATATACACGATTCCTACCAATTATCGTGCCTGATTTGATTGAGCGAGGACGGCGTTTTTTTTATAGTCCATATTTATTCAATTTTTAAAAACGAGCCGAATATAACTCCTTGATAATCAACACTAAAGCAGCGGTTTTAGCACTTTCCAAATTGTCTCCACAATAATTTTATTTCCTTCCGCGGTCGGGTGAATGCCGTCTTTTTGGTTCAATTCGGCGATGCCGCCGACGCCTTCGAGGACGAAAGGAATCAAGGCAATCGCGTTCTTTTTTGCCAAAGTTGGGTAGATATTGTGGAACGCCGACGTGTAGGCATTGCCCATGCTGCGCGGTGCTTCCATGCCCGACAAAACGATTTTTACTGAGGGGTACTTAGCCCGCACTTTGTCGAGGATGCCTTGCAAATTGCGTTCGCTGTCCGCCGCTTTTAAGCCTCGGAGTGCGTCGTTTCCGCCCAATTCGAGGATAAAAATATCGACGGGTTGTTGCTCAATGACCCAATCGATGCGGCTATTTCCGCCCGCCGTCGTCTCGCCGCTCAAACCCGCGTTGACGCAGCGATAAGGCAAATTGAGGGCGTCAATTTTTTGTTGCGTCAAGCCAACAAAACCCGCCGTCGAAGCATCGTCTAAGCCGTAACCCGCCGTCAAACTGTTGCCGAAAAACAAGATATTTTTCTTCGCGACAGCCGTTGTTTTTGTTGCCGTTTCGGTTGTTTGTGCCGCCGTTTTTTCGCCATTTTGGTGGCATGAGAGCAGTATAAATAGCGTAAAAAAAACGCTCATTTTTAGTGCGAGTTTATTAATTGTCATTGCTTTAATTTTTATTTTTATATTAATTAAAATGTGGGTTTCTAAATTCATAATAATTGACTTTACACGATGCTGCACGTTC
The DNA here is from genome assembly GCA_043764555.1 of Saprospiraceae bacterium. Taxonomy (GTDB): domain Bacteria; phylum Bacteroidota; class Bacteroidia; order Chitinophagales; family Saprospiraceae; genus JAAFJT01. Next base: position 1,850 of record JAYUKJ010000035.1, on the reverse strand, counting down.
AAAAAAGGTTAAAAGTTTATCAAAAGTTGATAAGATAAAAAAAAAGAGACCCCTCAGTATAAACGCCTTTTCTGACCTTTTTAAGCCATCAGAATGTGCATTTTAAGCCATTTTAATGCAGTCGCTTTATCTCATAATCCGCGTAATCCGTGATTCAATCGAAAGCGAATGTAGAAAGCAGACGATTCCGAACGCTCGAAATTGCCTTTTTTATTTTTATTTTATTTTTTTACAAAGAAATGGAACTAAAAAAAGACGCCTACGGTTTAGGTTTTCGTTCGCAAGAAAAATAACAAGACGGAGACATCGTTTTATCGCTCTTTGAATACACAAAACCCGCAAACCACTTTATCCACCTTTGAAATCGCTTTAAAAACGATTTTGAGGCAGGTAACTTTCTACATTTTGATTGCCTTTTTGCAGCGTGTGTTGATTTTAGTTCCTGTATTTCTTTCAAAAAACCTTACGCCCGAAATGCTATCGCTTCACTCAGCGACGTGTTTCGGGCTTCTTTTTTTGTTGCACATGGTTGTCAACATTCAAAATTTTAAGACCCCACAGTATTTTTCGCAAAAAAAGAAGCGACATCGTGTTTTTCACGATGTCGCTTCTTTTTTTAAATATAACTAAACAACCAACCGACTAACGACCAATCTCAATACCCCAAATTGTATTGGTCAAGCACCGAATCCAAAATCGGGTCGTTGCCGCGTATGTAAGCATCCTTCAAATGATATTCGTACATTTTGCCGAATTGGTTCCAATAAAATGCAGTGAACGGTCCTTTCACATCTTTCACTAAGTCAAAAAAAGACATATGTAACTCCTTCTCTACCATCTCAATCATCAAAAAACCTTGCGTTTTGCTGAGGTTTTTAAGCTGGTCACGCAATTGTGATTCCATGCCCTCTTCCAGCGATTTGATGAATCTTTTACGGTCTCGATTCGACCCATCGCGCGTTGAGGCTTCGATAAGTCGGTAGGTTTTCACGGCTTTTTGCGCGTAAGGCACCACCGTCGGCGCGAGGCGTTTGTAGCGTTCCCAACGTTTATAGTCGTCGGCGGAAGCAAAGGTGCGCGGCGCTTTTATCTCAATTTCACGCAATTCGACGTAAATAATCGTATCGCCTTTGGCATCAATATAAGCATTTATCAAATATCGGCCGTCAGCTTGTTTGGTCACGTAACCCGCAACTGCCTCCTGTGCGTGAGCAGCGGTGAGGCAAAAAAAGCTCAAAACGAGCGCAAAAAAGGAATTTTTAATGGTCATTGCTGTTTCTTTATCTATTTTGAAGTCCCAAAATTACGGTTTTGACGGTGAAGCGCCTAAATAATAACGCTCAACGCGCTGATTTAGGTGTTAAATTCTCTTTAAATTTTTTCAAAAAAAGGTCGGACTTTCGCGACGCGTTTTAGGCGCACTGATTTGACAACTTTTAAAAAGTTCTCAAATCTAAAAATGCGCGAATGCCCATCGTGCCGCAAATTTTTTAATTTTTAATTTTTAATTTTTAATTTTTAATTTTTAAGTAAACGGCTAACCCAACTATTTTTAGGCATAAATGCTTTATTCACTTGCGCAATTATCACAGATATATTGTCATGTCCGCCATTACCGTTTGCTGTATCAATCAACTTATCGGCTGCGAGGGTCATATTATTATTAGCCTGCATCAATATTTGCGCGATTGTCGCATCTGCTACCATGTCAGACAGGCCATCTGAACACATTAAATACACATCGCCAACTTGCACATCAAACGTTTGCAACTCAAGCTCAACCACCTCATCAACACCTAACGCCCTTGTAACCAAATTTTTTTTGGTTGACTTTTCTGCTTGCTCTAGCG
>JAYUKJ010000034.1:0-1820 GCA_043764555.1 Saprospiraceae bacterium | reverse complement strand
ACGGTTTTCCAAAGCAAGAAGCCTTAGCGTCTTTGCATTGGTGGCAAATGCGGAACGAAGGGATGTGCGACAATACGGTCACACGCGCGCGGCAATTGGGTGTAAAACGCGTCGTTGTCCTCGCGGGAGCAAATCATCGAATAGCAATGCAGGCTATTTTTCAGAAAATGCCGAATGTAAAAGTTTGGAATATCAATGAATTTGGGAAATAAGGACCCCTCAGTATAAATGCATTTTTGAGGTGAAATCACTAATTCTTTAATCAAAAAACTATTTAGTAAAACGAAAAACTATTTAGTAAAACGAAAAACTATTTAGCGAAACGAAAAACTATTTAGTAAAACGAAAAACTATTGAGTAAAACGAAAAACTATTGAGTAAAACGAAAAACTATTGAGTAAAACGAAAAACTATTGAGTAAAACGAAAAACTATTTAGCGAAACGAAAAACTATTGAGTAAAACGAAAAACTATTGAGTAAAACGAAAAACTATTGAGTAAAACGAAAAACTATTTAGTAAAACGAAAAACTATTTAGTAAAACGAAAAACTATTTAGTAAAACGAAAAACTATTTAGTAAAACGAAAAACTATTTAGCGAAACGAAAAACTATTTAGCGAAACGAAAAACTATTTAGCGAAACGAAAAACTATTTAGTAAAACGAAAAACTATTTAGTAAAACGAAAAACTATTTAGTAAAATGAAAAACTATTTAGTAAAATGAAAAACTATTTAGCGGAACGAAAAACTATTTAGTAAAATGAAAAACTATTTAGTAAAATGAAAAACTATTTAGCGAAACGAAAAACTATTTAGCGAAACGAAAAACTATTTAGCGAAACGAAAAACTATTTAGCGAAACGAAAAACTATTTAGTAAAACGAAAAAAGATTTGACAAGAACAAAAAGTCTAATGGACAATTTAGATATTTAAAATACATCAAATGCGAAACAGCGGAAATGAAAAATACATCTAATGCGAAATCGTAAATCACGAAACGCAAAGACCCCTCAGTATAAACCCGCTCAGAAGCCAAACTATCTGTAATACGAAGCACTAACAACTTAATTATCAATTTTTTATAAAAATATTTTTTTTATCGTTTAAATAATTTAGCTTTACGAAGGGATTTGGGTTACGCGAAGGGCTTCGCTTATTTCGTAGTTCCCTGCAATCATCAAAAAGTAGGAAAAAGATAAACGAAAGAAGCCAAAATTTAAGAGAAAATGAAGGAAGCCAAATTTAACGAAAGTGCGCGCATTCGGATTTAAGAAATAAAAATCGGAAATAAAACTTAACGAAAGGAAACAAATCGGTAAATTGGGAAAAGTACAGTACACTAATGAAAACCACTTTCACATACTGCCAAAAGAAAAATCTTAATTCACATTTTTCTTCACATATCACTTTCAAAAAAACTTAAAAGATGAGATTTAGTTTTTTTTGCTCCATCACATTCTGTTTCTGTTTTGCCGCTTGTAATAACGAGGGCATCAGCACTCAAAATTTCAACACCACAATTTTAGTGACCGATATGGACAATAAGCCTTTGGCAGGTCAGAAGGTGCGTCTATTTATAACACGCGGCAGCATTACCCCGTTTATACCGCCTTCGGCGGTTGCCAAAGATTCAGCTTTTACGGACAATCAAGGTAAAGTTAAGCTTTCTTATGATTTGACTATTTCAGAGTCGCATCAAGATTTCGGGACTTTCACGACTGTAGATGATACCCTTTGGAAAAGTATAGAAACCCAAGACCACACTATTATTCCAAGCGGTAAAAAATCTGTCACCCAAGAATTGACCTTGAGCAAAG
>JAYUKJ010000033.1:0-1820 GCA_043764555.1 Saprospiraceae bacterium | reverse complement strand
GCGTTCATGTTTGCAGGCGACCCTGCCACGGCAACGACTGATTTTTACTTCGATGATGTGTATTATTCAGGTGGCGTGTCCGCAAATCCACCGCCGACGGTGAGCATAACTTCACCCGCTCATAATGCCGTCGTAACAACACCTAACAACTTGATTATCAATGCCGATGCTGCTGATGCAAACGGCTCGGTCACGCAAGTGGATTTCTACAACGGCGCAACTTTGCTTGGAACAGACGCAACTGCACCATATTCTTACACTTGGAACACCCCCTCAGTAGGCACGTATATTTTGACCGCAAAAGCGACCGATAATGAGAACGCAACGACCACATCAAGCCCCATAACGGTTTTTGTTGCGGCAGCAAATAATACCGCACCGACCGCTTCGATTACGTCGCCAGCCAACAACGCGGCATTTTTAACGCCATCAAACATAACAATCAATGCCAACGCAACGGACGCCGACGGCAGCATTTTTAAAGTAGAATTTTACAAAGACGCGACTTTATTAGGTACGTCAATGACTGCCCCTTACACGTACGTTTGGGCTGGTGCAACGGTTGGAAACTATGCTTTAACCGTCAAAGCAACCGACAACGGCGGCTTAATCACCACGTCTTCAATTGTCAATATAACGGTATCAAATCCGATAAAACCAACGGTTAGCATTACATCTCCTGCGAACAATACGCGTTTTGTACCCCTCAGTAATATCACGATAAATGCGGATGCAGCCGACGCAAACGGCACGGTCACGCAAGTCGCTTTTTACAAAGGCGCAACGCTTTTGGGAACAGACGCCACAAGTCCGTACAGCTACACTTGGAACAGCGTCCCGTTTGGTGAGTATTCAATTACCGCCGTCGCCACCGACAATGACGGCAACACGACGACTTCAACAGCCGTTGCGGTTATCGTCAAACCCGCCGCGTGTACGGGAACAGCCGTAAGCGGTGATTACAGTTATGAAGTTTATACAGAATTGGGTTCAGTCTATTTTAGATTTCATCCATTGGCACCGATTGCGGGTAGCAATCTGGCCATCATTCAGTTAAAAGAAGGCAACGCAGGGGTTGTAGGTTACACAATGACGGCGGCTTCGGGCGGTGATTTTACGTTCAGCAGAGCGATTGCGAACAACATCAATACGAGTTTTTACTTCACTTACGCCGTTCCTTCGGGCGGTGAACGCAATTCGAGCGCCAACCCACACGCTTATTTTGTTGGAACAGTTTGCACAACGGGCGAACCAACGTGCAGCATCACTTCGCCCGTAGAAGCCGCGAGTTTTACGGCGCCCGCAAGCATCACAATTAACGCCACGGCCGCCGACGCTGATGGCACGGTGACCCAGGTTGATTTTTACAACGGCGCAACGCTTTTGGGAACGGACGCCACAAGTCCGTACAGTTATACGTGGACAGGCGTCGGCGCAGGGCCTTACGTCTTGACGGCAAAAGCGACCGACAACAGCAGCATCGTAAAAACCTCAATTCCCGTTAACATCGTCGTCAACGCGCCAAGCACCGACGGTTTTTGCGGCGGCGTTGCCAACGGCGATTACAGATACAAAGCGTCCACATCAAGCGGCGCGGTAACGATTATTTTTCATCCTTTGTCGCCAATTGCGGGTTGTAATTCGTCACTCATATACATACGTGAAGGTGCGACGGGCGGCTACGGCGGCTTCACCATGACGCAAGTTGGAACGGACTTCGTTTTCACAAAAAACATCGCCAACGGCATACCCCTCAGTATTTACTTTACTTACAACACGCCGCCAGGAGGTGAGCGCAATTCAAGCGCAACGCCACACAG
>JAYUKJ010000032.1:0-6062 GCA_043764555.1 Saprospiraceae bacterium | reverse complement strand
TTGTTCACCGATTGCAAACCGCAGAAAAAGGCAGATTGAGTGGGGCGGATATGGATGAAGCAGTCTATCAAGCGACGGCTAAAATCCGTAGCAGCGCGGCTTTTGGTGAAATCATTATCTTGATTGTTTATTTGCCGATTTTGGCGTTGGTCGGCACGGAAGGTAAGATGTTTAAACCAATGGCACAAACGGTGGCTTTTGCGATTTTGGGCGCGTTTATATTGTCTTTGACCTACGTTCCGATGATGAGTGCCTTGTTTTTAAGTAAAAAAACGGGGCATGAAGACAATATTTCGGATAAAATTATTGGCTTTTTTCAGCGCATTTATACGCCAATACTGAGGGGTGCTTTGAAATTTAAGACGGTGGTCATTGGCGTTTCGATTGCCTTATTTGTCGCCGCTTTATTGGTTTTTAATACGCTTGGTGGCGAATTTATTCCGACTTTGGAGGAAGGCGATTATGCCATTAATTACCGTTTGCAAGCGGGTTCTTCTTTGAATCAATCCATTGAAACGGCGACGAAATTGGAACAAATTCTGAAAAGCAAGTTTCCCGAAGTGGTAGAAGTGGTGGGCAAAATCGGCTCGGCAGAAATTCCAACCGACCCGATGCCGATTGAAACGGGCGATTTAATTGTCATTCTGAAAGATAAAAAAGAGTGGACGACGACCAAAGATTTTTATAAATTGGCAGATATGATGCTCGAAGAAATGGGCAATATCCCTGGCGTTGAGTTTGAATCTTCGCAACCGATTCAGATGCGTTTCAATGAGTTGATGACGGGCGTTAGAAGCGATGTGGCGATAAAAGTTTTTGGCGATGATTTGGATAAATTGGGCGAAACGGCGACAAAAATCATCGGTTTAATCAAAAATACGGAGGGGGCAATGGACATTAAAGCCGAGCAAGTTACGGGTTTACCACAAATAAATGTCCGTTACAATCCCGATAAAATGGCATTGTATGGTTTAAATGTGGGCGATTTGAACAAGGTTTTACGCACAGGTTTTGCGGGCGAAGTGTCGGGAACTGTTTATGAAGGGGAACGCCGCTACGATTTGGTGGTGCGTTTGGCGAAGGATGAACGGCAAGATATTTCTAATGTGAAAAACCTATTTATCAGCTTGCCAACGGGCAATCAAATTCCGTTGGAACAAGTTGCTGATGTGACTTACGAAAATGGTCCTGCCCAAATCAGCCGCGAAGATGGTAAACGCCGCATTGTAATTGGTTTGAATGTGCGCGGACGCGACGTGAAAAGTGTTGTGGAAGATATTCAAGCTAAATTAGATGCCAAATTGAAGCTGCCCGAAGGCTATTATTTGACTTACGGCGGGCAATTTGAAAATTTAATTGAGGCAAATAAACGCCTTTCGGTTGCCGTGCCTATTGCTTTGGTGCTGATTTTTGTGCTGTTGTACTTCACCTTTGGCAGTATTGCGCAGTCTTTATTGATTTTTACAGCCATTCCTTTGTCCGCTATCGGTGGTGTTTTTGGGCTTTGGTTGCGCGATATGCCGTTTAGTATTTCGGCAGGCATTGGTTTCATCGCCTTATTTGGCGTGGCGGTTTTAAATGGTATTGTATTGATTGGTTATTTCAATCAACTGAAAACGGAAGGCATAACAGACGTTTTAGAGCGCATAAAAGTGGGTACAGAAGTGCGTTTGCGCCCCGTTATCATGACGGCGGCGGTGGCTTCTTTGGGCTTTTTGCCAATGGCATTGAGTAATGGCGCGGGTGCAGAAGTACAAAAACCTCTGGCAACAGTGGTTATTGGTGGTTTAATTACGGCGACTTTATTGACTTTAATTGTCTTGCCTATTTTATATTATTTCCTTGAAAATGGATTTAAAAAACCTAAAAAAGCGGTTATTAATACATCTATTTTAATTGTTTTAATGCTTTCTAATTATAAAATAAATGCCCAAGCGGTTAATTTATCTTTAAATGAAGCCATTGAATTGGCAATTAAAAACAATCAATTATTGCAAGCTAATAATTTAGACATTCAAACGGCTCAAATACTGAGGGGGGGTATTTTGACATTACCAAAGACAAGTATTAGTGCCAATTTGGGTCAAATAAATAGCCGCCGATTTGATGAAAATTTTAGTATTTCGCAAGATATTCCAAATCCCAATTTGATTAAAGCAAAACGGGCATTAGCGGAACAAAATGTGGGTATAAGTCAACAAAAATTGGCAATTAACAAGCAGGAATTGATTTTCAATATCAAACAATCTTGGTATCAAGTGGTGTATTTACAGGCTTTAAATCAAGTTTTTCAAAGGGAAGACAGTGTTTTGCAGCAGTTTGTACGCGGGGCAACGTTGAAATTTAAAACGGGTGAAAGTGGTATTTTAGAAAAAACAATTGCCGAAAATAAACAACAACAATTGCGACAAAATAGCTTGCAAATAGAGAATTTAATTGCTGTTGAAAAATTGAAATTAAATCAATTAATGAACAACGCCAATGATTTTGCAGTTGAAGAAAGCCGTTTTTCCGTCTTAAATTTTGAAAAAGAGGACCCCTCAGTATCGAACGAAAAAATGGGCAATAATCCGCTTTTATTGTACGCAAAACAGCAGATTGCGCTCCTTGAAGCAGAACGCAATGTGGTAAAAGCGGATGCATTACCCGATTTTAAAGTCGGTTATTTTGTTCAATCCATCGCTGGACCGCAAGAGGTAAATGGACAGATAAAAACGTACAATTCAATCCCACAATTTCAAGGGATTCAATTGGGTTTAAACGTGCCATTATTTGGCAAAAGTGCTTATAAAGCTAAAAATGACGCGGTTAATGCGCAATTATTAACGCAACAAAAGCAAAACGAATATTTGCAAACGCAATTGCAAGGTCAATTAAAACAGTATATTGAGCAGTATAATTTTGCAAAAAACAATGTTGCTTATTACGAAAAAACGGCTTTACCCAATGCGCAATCCATCGTTAAAAATGCCACAAAAGCCTATCAAGGTGGCGACATTGGTTATGTGGAATTTGCACAGGCATTGCAGATAAATTTGGAGAGCCAAAAAGCGTATTTAGAGGCGATTAATGGCTTGAATAAAACGGTTTTGGCGATTCAATTTATTACAAACCAGTAATTCAACTTTCCAAAAGTTTTTAACTTTTGGAAAGTTTTAATTAAATTAAATTCAATTAAAAATGATTAATAAATTTTATAGCAGCCTTGCTGCAATTATACTCATCAGTCTTTTCACTTTCACGGCTTGCGGTAAAAAAACCGAAGCCAATAAAGCAGATGAAGCAACGGTTGAATCCGCCCACAAAGAAGGCGAAAAACACGCCGAAGGTGAACACAAAGAAGACGAAGCCGCAGCACCCGAAGGTGTCAAAGAAGTGCATCTCAACGCCGCACAATTCACCGCATCGGGCTTTGTTTTTAGTGGTTTTGAAAAGAAAAATCTGAGTGAAGTTATTAATACAAATGGCTATACTAAATTGCCGCCGCAAAATCAGGCGCAAGTGAGCGTGCCGTTGTCGGGAACGATTAAAACCATCAAAGTTATTGAAGGTCAATATGTTAAACAAGGGCAAACTTTGGCAACCTTGCAGAGCATGGCTTACAACAACTTGCGTTTAGAGCGCGAAAAACTCACGCAGGAAGTGCAACAATCGGAAGGCAGTTTGACTTATTTGAGGTTGGAATACGCCCGTCAAAAAGAATTGAGCGAGGAAAATGTGAGCGCAAAAAAAGTATTTCAGAAAATAAGTGCGGACGTTAATTTACAGGAAACCAAAATCCGAAGTTTGCAAAATCAAATTGCTATTTTGAGCCAAAACATTGACATTTTGGGCAATTCTGATTCTCCAATCATTAATGTTACCGCGCCGATTAGTGGCCATATTACCGATGTCAACATCAATATTGGCAGTGCCGTGGACGTTGGTAAACCACTTTTCTCAATCGTTGACAATGCCAAAATGCACGTTGATTTGTTGGTCTATGAAAAGGACTTGTTTAAAGTGAAAGCGGGTCAAACGGTGCGTTTTATTCTGACCAATCAAAATGCGGCGGAATACAAAGGAAAAATCTTTAACATCGGTCAATCTTTTAAAAATGAGACCAAATCCATCGCCGTTCACGCTGATATTGACAACGAAAAACACACCTTGATTTCGGGTATGTACGTTAATGCGTTGATTGACGTGGGCAGCAATGCCGTTTTTGCTTTGCCGCAAGAAGCCGTCATAAAAGCGGAAGGTCGAGAGTTTATTTTCCTATTGGAAGGTGAAGAGAAAGGGGAATATCATTTCCAACGCATCGAGGTCAAAACGGGTGCATCTCAATTGGGTTTTGTCGGCATCACGCCTTTGCAACCGATTGATGGCGCGAAGAAAAATATCGTGGTTAAGGGTTCATTTTATTTGCAATCACATCTTCAAGTGTCCGAAGGCGGCGGCGGTGGACATGACCATTAAATCATAAACAAAGAACGTCCCAACGTTTGAAAAAAAAATAACGACTGAAATGTTTCCAGAGGACCCCTCAGTATAAAAGCCGTCCCGTTAGCTAACGGGACGGCTTTTATACCGAGGGGTGGCGCAACGCAACTTCTCCAATTTGATTTTGTTGTGTTTACTGTGAAACAGGCGTGATACTTTGTTGCCATCTTTGCGGTGTTCAAAGTGTTTGCGTCGCCCGACGTTTCCAATAAGAAATTACAGAAAAAACAAAAGTCAATCATGAAATTATTCACGTTATCCATCGCCGTTCTACTCTTTGCTTGCCAAGCGAAGACCCCTCAGTATCCAACGCAATCAGCGCAATTATCGACCGTCTCGACCGACAAAGCGAACGCGTCAAAGATGAGCGACGGCGACACCACACTCACGAAAGTGGTCAAAACACCCGAGGCATGGCGCGCACAATTGGGCGACGCCGCCTACAATGTTCTCCGCGAAAAAGGCACCGAGCGGTCATTCTCGGGCAAATATTGGGACAATCACGAACACGGCACGTATTATTGCGCGGGTTGCAATTTACCGCTGTTCAAAAGCGAAACAAAGTTTGAATCAGGCACGGGTTGGCCAAGTTTCTACGCCCCGATTGACCCCAAACACATCGACGACCACAAAGACAAAAGCTACGGAATGTCGCGGGATGAGGTTGTTTGCGCCCGTTGCGACGGACATTTAGGACACGTTTTCGACGACGGACCAAAGCCAACGGGCTTGCGGTATTGCATGAACTCGGTGTCTTTGGTTTTTGTAAAAAACTAATACGTAAGGTTCCAAACGTCGTCGAAGTTTGAAACCTCGACGACGGTAATTTCATCAAAAAGCCTTGCAAACGTCGCGTTTACAAGGCTTTTTTGGTTTTATACTGAGGGGTCCCTATTTGTCGAACTTTTTCAAATTTGTCCAACTTCCACCATTATGCACTTCCGCAAAACCGTTGGCTTTTAAAATACTTTTAGCCGACGCACTCCGCATACCCGACGCACAACAGGTAATAACGGGTTTGCTTTTATCTATTTTAGACAAAGCATTCGGCAAGCTACCGAGCGGTACGTTAATGGACTGGTTCAAATGCCCACTTTGATACTCGCCGACCGTCCGAACGTCCACCACAGTCGCACCGTTGGCAATCAATTCGCCAAGGTTTACGCGCTCGCCGAACCCGAACAGATTTTTTAGAAACTGAATCATTATGACTTGTTTTTAACTGGATTAAACTTTTTTAGGTGGCAAGTCAAAAGCCACGGCTTCGTGCTGAAATTGACCATTGTGCGACCCATCGCAAAACGGCTTGTTCTTGGACAGTCCGCATCTGCACAAACCCAAAGTTGTTCTGCCGCCCAATCCGAACGCATTGCCTTGGGCATCCACAATCTCGATGTCTCCTTCCACTTTGAGCGACCCGTTGGGATTAATTGTAATTTTTGTCTTAGACATTCTAATTGCTTTTTTAGTTAAATTAATTGTTATACATAAAACGGGGTAAAATCCAGCTTTTCCATCAATGGCATTTTAGAAAATAACGATTTTTGGGAGTCATTGCCGTCTGAAATTTACGAAATCTT
>JAYUKJ010000031.1:0-1824 GCA_043764555.1 Saprospiraceae bacterium | reverse complement strand
TCTTTCGACGCGCGCGGCGCCGTTTCGGGTTCCCATCCGCCTTCGTTGCCAAAGGTGCGGTTCATTGATTTTAGTATATCCACGACTACGTTTTTTACCGTTTCTGAACTTGACAAGGCGGCGACTAAAACCGCCGCAAAACCGAGAAATACCCATCCTTTGCCGTTCATATCACCAAATTTTTAAAAGTTTAGCCACACCAAACGCGAGTAGAAGATTTCTCACAGTATTATCTTCGTCTGAGTCTTCATCTTGTAGTTGTGGCTGATTCTCTATGATTAAGCCGCGTTTTTTTGAATATTGATTCAAGTCCACGCCTTTTGTTCTCAAATTAACGGGGACGCCCTTATCGCGCATCCGTTCCCATTCGTCTTTCGTTGGGGTGCCTTGGTTAAAAAACGAGTCGTAACGGTCAATCACGCTTTTATCCGTTGGCTTGTCTTTTGATTTGCGCAAACTCTTGAGCAAGGCGTAAAAATTGGTATTCGGCATCTTTGCGCGGGCGTTCAGCTCTTGAATTGCGAAGTCAGTTAAAATGAAAAAACCATCCGTGGGCGACGGCGTTTTACCGCCTAAACTCTTGTTCGTTATGCGGGTCGAATAGGCGTCTCCGTTGCCAATAATAGAGCTGCCTTTATTATTCATGGTATTGCCTTGTCCAAGCGCGTTGCGCACACCATCCACACACGACGCCATACGGCGCACCGACCAGTCAAAAATCAAATTAGCAATTTCTTGGTTCTCAATTTGGTCGCATTTGTTCCAAGTCCAACGCGTATCAAACCAAATTTTGCCACATTCGGCAGCCGTCATTTTCTGAAAAGCCTTAATGTCCGTTTTTTTCCACGTCGTAAACTCTCTCATAAATCGCCCCGTCAATCCAAAATTAGTTCCCCATTTTACGCCGTCCCAGTATTCATCCGAAGTCGTTTCTCGTGAAGAACCCAGCGGACCTTCCCAACTACTTGTAATCGCCCAAGCCTTATCAAAATCAGCCATAAAATATATCTATTTTTGTTAAAAAATAAGCGTTACCAATTATGAAAAAAGAGTCTTTTGACTGTTCGTAAACGTTTTATAATCAATCAATTAAACCTTTTATCTTCTTATGAAAAAGCGTTTTCTTTTCGTCCTTCTCATCGCTGCGGCGTCTTCAACTTTATTTGCTCAAAAAGTGCCTATTTCTTGGGTCAAAACGTATGTCACCCAGCCCTATGATAGAAATGGCGCGGGCATAAAATTCGTACTATGGTATCCACAAGTTGACAGTTGCCTTGGTGCCGAAAAAATAAACCGCTTCCTAAAAAATGCGCGTCGGCAGTGGTCAGATTCAAAAATTAGCGGACCTGATAAAAACACGGGCGGCAGCTATGAAGAAACGAACACCGTTTTTGTCACCTACAACAAAAATGGTTTGTTGTCTTTCAACAAATACTGGGGTTACTCCCTCAGTAAAGGACGCGCAAACGACGGCTATAATTACGGACTTACGTTTGACACCAAAACGGGTAACGTCCTCAAAACCGACGATTTTATTGACCAAGCCGCCTTAGGACTTGCCACCGCGCTGCAATCCGACGACAATTGTTTTTTGACCGCCGACGGCTTAACGATTCCCGACCAAGATGGGAACCAAGAATTTTCTTTCAAACAACTAAAACCATTTGCTAAAAAACGGTGGTCTCATCTTTTTAAATGAGCTAAAAAAAACGGTTGCACGGACTTTAAAATGAGTCTCTAAAGTCCGTACCACCGAAACATATTCCATGAACGAACTAAATACCAACAGTCTTACCGAGTTGATGGAACAAAAGTAGAGGCACC
>JAYUKJ010000030.1:0-6068 GCA_043764555.1 Saprospiraceae bacterium | reverse complement strand
AGCCATTTTTTGATTACACTTTAATCGAATACGTTCTGACCCTGCCCGATGCGTGGAAATACGACCCCGCAACGCCTAAAAATCTGCTGGTCAATGCGCTCAGTCCGCTCCTACCCGACTCAATTGTGCATCGCCCAAAGATGGGTTTTGTTTTTCCGTGGACGCATTGGCTGTTGAACGAATTGCGCTCTTTTTGCGAAGAAAACATTGATTATCTCTCAAAATGCGCGGCTTTTGACGCCTTTTCGGTCAAAAATGAATGGCTTATTTTTTTGAAAAGTAATGGTAAAAGTGGCTCGTATGTTAAAATTTGGCAACTCGTCGCTTTGGCGCATTGGCTTAAAAAAAACGACATTGAGGCGTAAGTGTCCAAAAGAGGACCCCTCAGTATAAAACGCTTTTTTAGGCATTTTCTAATACAAGAGTGCATAAAAAATTGTCCTTTAAGGCTGCAACTTTCCGAAAGTTTTTAACTTTCGGAAAGTTATTTCACGATAAAAAAGACAATTTGTTATACACTCTAATACAACGACCTAACCTTTTTTACCAATAATAGCTTATAAAAAATGAATTCAGTCACTACTAAAACCCTGTAACCAATGATTATTTTAGGACTTAACGCCTTTCACGGCGACTCATCCGCGTGCATCTACAAAAACGGTGAACTCATCGCCGCAACCGAAGAGGAACGCATTCGCCGCCAAAAACACTGGGCGGGTTTGCCGACCGAATCCATTAAATTTTGCTTGAATGAAGCGGGCATTACGCTGCGCGACGTCGATTACATCACGATTTCGCGCGACCCAAAAGCGAAAATGGGCGAAAAAATTAAGCACGTGCTTTTGAATGCTTTTACGCTCACGTCTTTGCGGCAACGCGCTCATAACTCGTTGAAAATCAAGGACTTAAAGCGAGAAATTGCCGACCGATTGGGCTTTGATGTCCGTTATTTTAAAGCTAAAATCGAATACGTCGAACACCACCGCAGCCATATGGCATCCGCTTTTTTGGTCTCGCCGTTCGACGAATGCGCCATTTTGTCGGTCGATGGTTTCGGCGATTTTACGTCCACGATGCGCGCAACGGGCAGCGGCAACAAGATTAAAGTCATGGACAGCGTCTCGTATCCGCACTCGCTCGGCGTTTTTTACACGGCTTTCACGCAGCTTTTGGGCTTTCCGCACTACGGCGACGAATATAAAGTGATGGGTTTGGCACCTTACGGGCATCCGACGCTTTTGGAGGAGGTTCGCCGCGTCGTTATCTTAAAACCCGACGGACTTTTTGAGTTGAATCCCAAGTATTTTCGGCACTTTAAGGAAGGTATCAACATGGCTTGGCAAGGCGGCGACCCGCATATTGGCACTTTGTATTCCGATTATATGGTTAATATTTTCGGTGAACCACGCGCAAAAGACGCGCCGTTGACGCAATTCCACAAGGATTTGGCGACATCTGTTCAGCGGGTTTGCGAAGAAGTGGTGTTTTATATGCTCAATTCTTTGCATGAAAAAACCAAGCTCGACAGCGTTTGCATTACGGGCGGTGTGGCGCAAAATTCGGTTTGCAACGGCAAAATCACGTCAAATACGCCGTTCAAAAACGTTTTTGTTCCACCCGCAGGACACGACGCAGGCACGAGTATTGGCTCGGCGCTGTATTTGCAACATCAGACGCTCAATATGCCGCGTGCGCCGTTCAAAAATCAGGCTTACACGGGCGCGCAATTCAATTCGGACTACATTAAGACGTGTTTGATTGAAAAAAATATTGAATTTGAAGAGATGGACGAACCGACGCTCATCAATACCGTAACGGATTCTTTGATTGACGGCGGTGTGGTCGGTTGGTTTCAAGGACGTGCCGAATTTGGTCCGCGCGCCTTGGGCAATCGCTCAATTTTGGTGGACCCGCGGCGCGCTGATGCCAAAGATTTGCTGAACGCTAAAATCAAGCGCCGCGAGAGTTTTCGACCGTTTGCACCGTCGATTTTGGCGGAATATGTCGCCGAATACTTCGAAATTGACGACAATGTGCCGTTTATGGAGAAGGTTTTTCCGATTAAAAAAGAAAAGCAAGCGCTGATTCCCGCCGTAACGCACGTGGACGGGACGGGGCGTTTGCAATCCGTGAGCCACCTTGACAACCCGCGTTATTACAATTTGATTCATAATTTTTTCAAAAAAACGGGCATTCCCATCCTCGTTAACACGTCTTTCAACGAAAATGAACCCATCGTCAACACGCCTGAAAATGCCTTAGATTGCTATTTGCGGACTAAAATGGACATCCTCGTTATGGAAAATGTGGTCGTTAGACGGACTAAACCGCCTAAGATTTTTAGCGAAAATGGGCACAAGCACAGCGTGAAAA
Organism: Saprospiraceae bacterium; assembly: GCA_043764555.1. Classification (GTDB taxonomy): domain Bacteria; phylum Bacteroidota; class Bacteroidia; order Chitinophagales; family Saprospiraceae; genus JAAFJT01. Next base: position 3,695 of record JAYUKJ010000030.1, on the reverse strand, counting down.
AACAGTCGCAATTCAATTAAAATAAATTAAAAATGAAAACATTATCACTTTTAATTATCTTTTTAACGCTGTCAATCAATATTTTATGCGCACAAAATGAAAAACCTACGCTGCCGCTACCGCCATTGGACACGAGCCGTCGGTGGACATTTTCGGACATTGATTTCGAAAAAATTTATTTTGACGCAAGCGGCGGCTATTTTCCTGAAAGCGGCAACGCCTCGTGGGCGGCTCAATTGAGTGCGGGTTATCGGCTAAATTCAAAGGCGGCTTTGGGTCTTGGCGCCACTTATTGGGGGCGGGCGAGTCTTTACGAAAGGCGCGCCTTGGGCTTAGGCATTCAATATCGGCGGACGATTTGGCGGGCCTTGAACGCTAAAATGGAAGTGGGTTATGTCTTGAATTCAACGATGTATGACCATAAATTAGACCGAAAAATGGCGTATCTCACCGCTTCTTCCAGTCCGATTTACTACAAATTTGACATCAATTGGCGCATAAAACGCTATTTAACATTGGGTATTTCGGTTTCTCAAACGAACAATTTGAGCTTTCGGCGCTACGTTTCTGATGCCGTCTCAACGGTCGATGCTTGGCGCGTCAATGCCTTTACGGTGCAATTAGGCATTGCTTTGGACACGCCCGATTAACATTTTTCTTCGTGGAATACCTCTCCAAAAGTTAAAAACTTTTGGAGAGGTGAAACTCAAAAAACAGGACCCCTCAGTATAAAATCAATTATCCAGCAAAAAAGCCGATTTTAACCTCATTTAAGGTCAAAATGCTCGGGTTTAGCTTCTTTTACCGCGCTTAGAAAAGCAACTTGCAACAACGGATGCTTCAAGTTTTCCTCAAAAGATGCATCCACTTTGTAATAATTACCCAAAGTTCCCAAACGAATTTTATCAATCAGTGCTTGAACAAGGCGCGCATCGTCTTGAATCACTTGCATAAAAATGGTCATTTCTTGCGCATATGCCCGTTTTTTTTGCGCCTTAATCGTCATTTCTGCATCCACTTCTACCCGCTTGGCTTCGGCAATTTTCGTTTTTTGCTCGGCTTCCACTTCCTTTTTCTTCTGTTTTGGGTCGATATACTTTGCCCGAACTGCCTCCACAAAAAAGCCCGCAACATTCTCAATTTTCCCCGTTTGCACCGCTTTTTCGGTCACTTCCACGGCTCGTTTTATCTCTCCCTCCGTATATTGCTCAATTAAACCCATAAACACCTTGAAACTAACGCCGAATTTGGTGACCACAAAAGGCAACAGTTCGAGTATCAATTTGTCCTGTTCGCTGCTTTCGGTTGCTGCCGTTTCCGTCGGCGTTTCCGCCGAAATTTTCGCTATTTCCCCACCCTTTTTTTCCTTAATCCCTTTTTTATCCGTGGTTATTACGCGGACTTCTTCGACTATTTCCGCCTTTATTTCAACCGTTTGAGGCGCTGGTAAGCCATCGAAAAGCGTTTCTTGGAAGGGACTTCCGCGCATTTTGGTCAATTCCTGCGCCGTTTTAGTCCTAAATCTGAACCGTAAAGCGACAACCTTACGGCCTTCTTTCAGTTTTTCAACCTCGATAATCGACAAATCCGTGTGCTTGTTTATCTCGGCTTCGGAAGGCTTAATGACCCATCTATAAAAATCTGCATACAAAGCGTATTGCGCTTCCACTTGAAACATCGCTTTCATCTCCTCAATGCTTAATGTCCGCACGCCAAAGGTTTCATATTGTTTCAATAATTCATACAATCTGATGGAATAAACGCTCAATTTTGTAATATTTCGGAGGTCATAAGCCGTAAAATTCTTTGACAATTGCAGCAAAAACGGGCGCATTTCTTGCTGAATTGTCACGTCAATATATTCATGATTGCCCATATCAAGCACTTTTTTATGCCCTTCTTTGAGGTAATCAATCGTCCCGATTAGATGCACTTCTTTGATTCTTTCTATTCCATTTTCCTCATAGTTGATTTGCACCGACTTGCTCATCAGCGCCCTTGCAGCATCGCGTAGGAAAGCGTAAGAATCGCCCGATTTTAAGCTAAATATCTTGATAATATCCTTATAACGGATTCGATATACCTGTGCATCCGTGTCTTCTCGACGGATTTGAGCCAAAACCGAGAGAAAAAACCGCGTTTCCCAAATATCAAATTTGTACTTGGATTCCACCAAATTATTTGATTTTTTGATAAGAATGATGCCTTTATTGCCTTTATTTTTACTTTTTGCCATGATTTCATTTAATTTTGAAACTTAAAAACGAACCTAACTATGAGCATATTGGAACAGTTTTTCCAACTATGAGGATTTTGGAAGACTATGCTCAATTGATAGCCACAAATTAACGGTAAATTCCTTACATTATGTTCCATTTTTCTCATAATTCTCCATTTTTCTCATAATAAGAAACCTTGCGCTGTGTTTCTAACGCATCTCACTCCAAAATACTCATAGTTCCGTTCGGTTTAGTAAGCGTTTTATAAGGCGTATGACTCAGTATTTCGAGCAGCCACATTTATTGCGCAATTTGTTCCAAAACACTCATAGTTCAGACAGGTTAGTTCCAATTTCCTCATATTAATTCTCCAATTTCCTCATAATTAGTTCCAATTTCCTCATATTAATTCTCCAATCCTCTCATAGTTAGTTCCAATTTCCTCATAATTAGAGCTGTAACTAATTGATTACTAATGAGTTGCAGAGGGCGTAAAGTTATAAAAAGAAAGTAAAAGATTTAAAACAACAACAAAAGAGATAAAAATTGTTGTTTGCTCTTTAAAAGAAAAAACTGAATGAGCAATATTGTCCTCCTTATTTATTTTTCTATTTTATACGTGCAAAAGTATAAAAGTATGTATATATTTGATTACAGAGTTAAAAATAACTTTGTTGTGTATTGATAATCAATGAGTTAAGATGTCTAAAACAGAAATTGCTGCTAAAATCGAGCAGATTGCTTTCTGCGTCGCAATGACGTTTAATTGGGCAAGTGTTGTGGTAAAATTAGAAATGGGTAGGTTATACTTCTACAAATTCCCCAAAGTGCAAATCACAAAAATTTAGGACCCCTCAGTATAAAACACATTTTGATGCTTTCAAAAAGGTTTTTTAGCTTTTTGTACGTACAAAAGTATAAAAGTAGCTGCGCTCACTATGTGTCAAAGAAATTCTCGTCTTTTTCATATTTTCACACGTGCAAAAGTATGTAATTTACTTAACACATCTACTGTTTCATACTTTCATACGTACAGAAGTATCAAAGTCGATAAGTAATTGGCTAAGGCTTTGTTCTATTTATAATTTAATACGTAGCAAAGTGCAAAAGTAGGATGGTCGTGGTTTTGCTACTTTTGTACGTGCAAAAGTAGCGAAGTAGATATTTCTCGTGGGATTAAATACTTTTACACGTATGAAAGTATAAAAGTCAATAATTTTGAATGTACGTACTTATGATTTCTTCAAGAATATCAGCGGGTGTGCAGCGTTTTTTGGCGGCGCGGTACTTCAATTCAACAATCAAATCCTTGTTGAGCCAAGTGGTGTATTTTTCGCGCTCGGCGCTTTTTTCCTTCTTTGGGCGCCCGTAAGTTTTCTGGATGGTGACAATCTGAGGGGAAACGTCGATTTTTTGCGCTTTTTTCTGCGCTACAATCTTTTTTTCTGCCGTTTCCTTAGATGTGTTCGTACTTAC
>JAYUKJ010000029.1:0-6077 GCA_043764555.1 Saprospiraceae bacterium | reverse complement strand
TAGTAATGATTGATTTGCGCGATTTCAATTGTCGGGTCAATCAGTCCATTGCCTGTCGTATCGGCGAAGGTGACGCGGGTATTGCCGAGGTGGTCTTTTAACACATAATTATACTGCCACACCAAGCCGCCCATGCCGACGAATTCACTGCTTTCTGCGCTGCGCTTTTCACGCCTTGAAATGTACCCTTCGGCGTGCGCAATGCGCTCGATTTTGTCATTGACGTATTCAAAACCATCCATGTAATCCGTCACTGTTCGACTGAGGAACGTGGTCATATCGGGATTGTAAAGCGTTACCGTTTTTCTCAGTTTCATTCCCGTTGCGTCATAAACAAAATCAATGACGGGTTTATAAGGGTTTGAGGGCGATAGCCACTCAATGCGCTCGGGCAAATTCATGTGATTATACACAATATTCGTAATCCCTTTGGCAAGGTCTGATTTTAGATTGCCGTTTGCATCATACGTATAGGCGGAAGCACCCGTATTATTACCTTTAAAACCTTTATCCCGATTTGCCGCAGGTGCTTTATCGACAATCCCTGTTACTTGATTTTGGTTGTTGTACGTATAGTTCAAGCTGTCGATTTGCCCGAAAGTGCCTTTCAAATAGCCGCCGTTGTTTTGCGTGAGGGTGTACATCCCGTTGCGACTTAGGTTCGTAATATTGCCACGGACGTCATACGTCAAGGTTTCATTGTATTTGTTGTCCCTTTCAAACGTCGGGTCATACGGTTGTCCGATTGTGGCGGCTATTTCTGCAATGTACTCGTCGTGTACATCGGTGTAAACGCCCGCCGTCATGCGGTCAATCGGGTCATAGGTGTAGGTGTGCGCTTGCCGTTCTCTACCCGCCACTTGCCACATGACTTGACTAATATTGCCGTTATACTGAGGGGTCACGGCGGCAAAGTTAGCATCGGGCGCGTCGTAACGGATGCTTTCCGAAAATAAATCCACGCTGCCCTCGCCACTCGCAATATTGTAGGTTGGGTTCGGGTCAATGTCCAAAACTTGCTGTCCGTTGCGCGTCCGCAATATCGCATTGTGGTACGAGACGGGCATTTGATTGATGCCCGACAACCACCCGCGGGCGTTGTAAGAGTAGTCGATGGATTGCAAGGCTTTGGCGCCGCTAATGTCGGTTCTTCGGCCGATGTTTTTTTCGGTCACTTGGTCTTTGTGGTTGTAGGTTATGGCGGATAATTCCGTCCACGGCGCGTAGAATCCACCGCCTGTGCCATTTGGTCCCCACAATTGTTGTTGCGCCGTTTTAAGCCGCCGTGAATGGTCATAAACGTATTTATGTCCATAAAACACTTGATAGCCGTTTGCGCCATTGTTGTATTTATTGCCTTGTTTTAGCGTTCCGTCGGTGTTCCACAGGTAGTCGTCGCAATTGTGGTAGCGCAAATATTCACTGCATCCCCAATCTCTTTCACCCTTTGCATTGTATTGTATGCTCCTAAACATCATCGAACGGTCGCCGAGTGCCGTATTAATTGCGCCAATTGACGCGGTATTTGTACCCGCCAACAAATTGGTATTCGGAATGTAGTAATCATACGTCAAGTTTTTTGTCCAAAAATACCAATTATATTGAGCATCATCAACGGGATGCGTGGTTGAAATAAGTCCCGTTGCCCATTTGCGCCCTAATTGGTCGTAGTCTATGCCAAAGTATTTACTTGGACTTTCAGCGCGCATATTTCCGTCTTGGGTCAACATCAATAAATTACGGTTGTTGTAATAGTATTTCACTGAATCCGCGCCCGGGACTTTCTTCGTACACAACAAATTCTTATTGTTGTAACGATAAGAAAAGACCAAATTACCTTCAACGGCATTGTTGACAATGGCACCGGGCGGAATGACCATGACGAGATTGCCGTAATCGTCATAGACGTTGTAAGTGTCCACTTTACCGTTGCTGGTATTGTCGAGATATTTGCGGGTCAAAACGACGCGGCCGAGTTTGTCTTTGAAAACGTCGGTTTTGTTCAGATTGTCGTTTGGCGTTGTTGTGCCGTTCTCGTTGGTCAACGTGGTTTTGTACAACAGATTGGCATCGTAATAACCGTTTGTCGAAACTGCAACGGGTGCTTCGGGATTGACATTGGCATTGATGGTGAATTTTCGCACTTCCATGGTGGCATTAGACCCGTAAGCGACGCTTGTATATTTGCCGTCTTCGGCGTATTGCCGCAACGGACGACTCAACGGCGAGGCTTCATATTCGGGGTAAACGGACAATGTGCCGTTCGGTATCAATTCAAAACACGCCGTATCGTTGGCGATAAATGGTTGATAGCTGCGGAATTGTCGGCCAAGGTTGTCGTAAGTGACGGCGGTTTTGATGTGTTCCCGATTGGGACCGTAACCAATTTTTGTGGCTTGAATAACGCGCCCCAAACCGTCAAAAATCTGATTATTACTGAGGGGGTCACTCATGCCCGCAAACGTGGTGATGGCACCCACGCGGTTGCACGTTGCGTTGCTCGTACCGCCAAAAACGTAGTTGTAGCGCGTCGTTGAGCGCAAGGTTTTAGCGGGGTCGGCGAAGATACTTTTGGCTTCTTCAAGCCGCATCAAGGCGTCGTAATTGAATTGACTTCTAAAACCATTTTCGTCCGTGATGGAATCCAACAAACGGGTGTTGGGTTTGTAGGCGTAACTTGTGGTCAAAGTCCCAAACGATTTTGATGTCAAACGTTTAAGCGCGTCCCAACCGTAGGTTTCAGAAATCCAAAACCCCGTGCGTGTGGCTTGCGTCGGCAAACCTTCGGCGTTGTAATTGTCAATCGTGAACATGGTTTGCCATGAACCGTCGCGGTTGCGTTGTTTGAAATATTTAGGGCGTGGAATTGCGCCGTCATACTGCGTTTCCGTTGCCGATTTCAAGATATTATTGACATATTGCTCCGTTTTCAAGGGAATACTGACCATGTTTCGGTTCAATAAAGCGGTGTTATTCATTTCATGGGCGTAATAGGTTTTAGTGCAATAGGTTGAGCCGTCGCTGTTCGTGGTCGTGACGGACGTGGGGTTGTAATGCTGTTTTGTGGGGTTGTAGCCGTAAGTTGTTGAGCTTACTACGTTATCCATGAAACTCACAACGCTGTCGAGGCGATACGGACGCGTGGCGATTTTGTAGAATCTAAAAAAAATGCTCGTACTTGTTGGTCCCGCGGGCATCGTATATGCCGATATTTTTACGCAAAGTGCCGAACTGTCATTCGTTTCACTCTTGGGATAGTAATTCTCATACGCCACGTCTTGATTGTTGGCGTTCCTTTGTCCTTTTGTGTACAATTCTCCCGACCCAATGCGCGGTTGTATCGGTCGCATCGGAATGCCGTCGAAGGGTTCGGCGGGTTCATTTGTGTAGAGATACAAATTGTGTTGCCCCGTGGCACTTGCGTTGTAATATTCTCTAACACTTGTATAACCAATGTGATTGCCCTCAAACGACCCTAATGGCACAATGCTATTGTCCATTACATAGTGGCTAATGAATTGCGAAAGAGAAATATTGGGATCAATCGCGCATTCCTTCGAGTAGCCGTAATAAACATGGCTGTAAATCGGTTTGTTGTACAACTGCCCCGATGACCTTGCAGCACCAAAGTAGGTGGTGTTATCATAATTGTAAGCCTTAACCACATTTTTGAGCGTGTCCGTACCTTCCGAAGACGTTACCTTCTTTATGCGGAGTCCACCGACTTTTTTATTGGTGTTTTTGTCAAGCATTTGAGCTTCCAATATGGTGAATTGAGCGGCAACATTACGTCCTGTAATGTCGATTCTATACAAACCAGACGGAAAAGAGGAAGTAAGACACGAAAATAAATTGGACAAATTGGTTTGAATCGTATCAAATTGATATTCTTTGGAATTACTGGTTACGCTTTTTATCCTACTGCCTATGCCCAATTGACCTGAGCATATAAGACCACCCGTTGTAATGTTGTACAAATGTGCGTAAAGAACATTATTGGCACTGCACGACCCACCAGCAGGATCCGCAAAACCCGTTGTCCAGTCCGTCGCTTTCCTTGTAATCGCTCTAAAATACATACTATCCGCAAAAGTGATATTTACAGACAAGGATTGTACGGATAGTGGGGTGGTAGTATTAGACATACATTCCCCTTCTGGCATTCTGTAACTTATTGAATTTTTAGGCACTAAATCCACCCGACCTTTCGTATCAAAATAAGTATTTGCCTCGTATTCAAAAGTGGTATTACCGCCCGTTGGGTAACGAATCTGTCGGATGGTGCCTAACTTCATGCTTTCTTCGTCCGTTTCACGATTTGAAGAACCAATTGTAACATCCACAGGAGTTGAAAAAAAATTGTATTTAATGCGCTGAGAGGGAATATTTAATCCGTAGTGCGGATTCGCCATTGCGCCATTGTAATAACCCCAATGATCAATGGCGGCGGATAATCTGTTGGGCAAATAATTCACATTGCCCGCTTTGGTGTGATACGTAAAAACGTGGGCAGGAACAATTGTCGTTGCCCCACTGCACGAAGATTCTTGAATACTGTCCAATCTGAGCCGATTGTCGGTGTATTGCCCCGACATATGCGGGACGTCATTGTCCCTAAAATAAGATTGGAACAGGGTGAATTGCTTACAGTATGTGCCGCTTTCGATTTTAATTTGTCCCAACGCTTTGCTTTTTTCAAACGTTGTTGTGTTGTAGATGCTACTCGCCAAATCACTGCCCGCTGCCGTTCGGTCAAGTCCCGCAACAAAGGTGACTTTCTCGGTTGACGTTTGAACATAATCCAATCTAAGTGCCTGCATATCAACATCATGGTAGTAATACGTACTGGAAGCTCTGGGATAACTATTATACCCTGCCCCCACGCCAGTAGATGTTCTGTACCCGTAGCGGTACGTCTCTTTGATGTAATTAAGCGTTATCACATTCGCACCATCGGCAGACGTTATTCTTTTCAGATGCCAACCACTCGCTTGCCAAAAATTACTCTCATCTACGTTAGTCAATTCAATCGCATTGCCGACACCACCCACATCATCGGTGCTGCCAAAATCGTATTTGACGCCATTTGGCGTCGTAAGCGTGAATCTTGTCAAACTACCCGCGCCAAACGCAGCCGAAGCATAGTATTTTATATCAACGTCTTGCTTGGGTATCAGCACAACTTTACCATTTTTCACGCCGTCATTCGTCATGTCGGCGTCAATGAAAAATTTGCCATTGAACCCACCCACCGAAAAAGAAAATATGTCTGGTTCTCCATCCACCGAACCGTTCGTAAACATTGAACCACTCGGAATAGTGGCATCTAAGGTGTCACCTATACAATCTGATATTTGTGGGTCACCATAACGACAACTAAGATCGGGTTGTTGATAGCATACTGGCGTAGGCCGGCTTTTATATGCCTTTAACTTACTGCCGTGCGTGAAATAGCCGCTCGCCGCTTCATCGGGTTTTCCTTGCACCGTTCGGCTAATCATGCCGCCCGCTTGCAAACTCCAACCAAGTCCAACCCAACTGCTTGACTCGCCCACTTTTACACCGCCCGCGTGATAACTCAAAGAAATCGGCAAACTAATGGAACCTTCGGAAAGGGTATGAATTGGAATCCCGACGCTTGGTACGCCCGTGTAGTAGCTTACTGGAATATCGCCGTATTTACCCAAACTCGACGCATTAGCAGAAGGCATAACGACGTCTCGAATTTGACCGTTGGTGGCTTGCGCGGAGAGTTCAGCACCATTTAGTAGCATTATTGAAAGAAAAATGGAGAATTTAACGCTAAAAAGGCGTTTATACTGAGGGGGTGTTATTAAATTTGCGTTGCGTTGCGTTGCGTTGCGTTGCGTTGCGTTGCGTTGCGTTTAAACGTGAAAGCGCTGTCTTAAAAAGGTTAAAAGTCCGTGGTCGATTGTTAAAGTTCATCATTGTGGGCAAAGTTTAAGTTTAAAAAATACGGTTCTTTGACAATTTTAGTGGAGATGACATTTACGAAATCTTTAAGATTTCGTAAATGTTTGTAAATCAACATTTTGCAGATGAAATTTTAGATGAGA
>JAYUKJ010000028.1:0-6095 GCA_043764555.1 Saprospiraceae bacterium | reverse complement strand
GTGCCGACCGCATTTGGAGATAATTGTCTTTACTCGACCATTTTATAACCGCACCACCAACGGTATCACCAAGGGCAATCGAGCGGTCAAATACGTCTTTTGGCATCTTTAGCGTCTTGAATTGCGCCATCATTTTGGCAACCTGAATGTCCATCGAGTCCTCCGAAAACGTCAATTTTCGACCTACGCGCATGTATGCCTTCACCGCCGCCAAAGGGAAACAATATTCTTTGCCCGTTTCTGGTTTAGGCATCTCTGGAAAGCCTTTTATTTGCCCAAAAAGGCTTTTGTACTGAGGGGTCGCCGTTGTTCCTCCATTTGGGTTTAAAGCCTCATACGCCGCGATGTGGGCGTAACCGTAGATGCGCGAAGCAATCATCGGTGGGAACAAATCGTGCTTGATGACCGCCGTCAAAGCCTGCATAGATTGGTGCATCAGCTCGGGATTAGCGGCGTCTTGCTGAAAATTTGGATTGGGTTTTTCGCAAGCCACGAAAGTAGCGGCGAAGATAAAAAGAGTCGAGAGTGCGTGTAAAACAGTATTTTTCAACATTCTTGTTTTGTTTTAATTTAAACGTGACGCGACCTTCAGCTCGCGGAGTATGCAAAAAAGGGGCATTTTTGTAGCGATTGAACGACCTGAAGGTCATTCTACGTTGACAACTGAATATTCATTTAGAATTTGAATTCCTTAGACGGCGCAAAATTATTTAATTCGTTGAGAAACCCGTTTTAAATATTCTGAACTTTTGAGCGTTACATCGTGTTTTTAATCTGTCTAAAGTTTTAGTGATGAATGATAGATGATGAATAATGAATTTTGGGACCCCTCAGTATAAGGGAATTTGTAAAAAATCACTTACCCATCTTGACGATTCTATTTCCTTTATTCGGCGTTGAATTTCCCTTAAATAATTCATTATTCCTCAAGAAACTCGTCTTGACTAAAGAAAATATAATCACCAATACGGGTAAGTTATTTTTTATAAATTCCCTAAAAGTGGCTTTCAATAATTTTTCAAAATTGTTGAATTGCTTAGAATAACTTTACATTTATAACGTCTATTTTTTAGCTTTAATTTTAAAAATAAATTTTCAAAAAAATCTTTAACATAATGACAATCAAGCGTTTATCGAATTTTTTCTCCGCATTACTCGTACTCATTGGCTTCACCGTTCAAGCCCAAACTAAGGAGACGACCCCCTCAATATTCACGCCCCAAAACGCGCTTTTGTGGGAGATTACGGGCAAAGGACTGACCAAACCGTCGTATATCTACGGGACGATTCACATGATTCCAAAGGCTGATTTTTTCTTGACCGACGCGACTAAAAAAGCGTTGGGCGAGAGCCAAAAAGTCATGTTTGAAATCAACATGAAGGATATGCAAAACCCGATGATGCTGATTGGAATTATGACGAAAGCGATGATGCCACGCGGTCAAAAACTCCGCGATTTGATTTCGGCGGAAGATTATGCGCTCGTGAAAGCCCGTTTTGAACAAATTGGGATGCCTTTGCCGATGCTCGAAATGATTAAACCGATGTTTTTGAGCGCCATGGTTGACGGTGGCGGCGAAAATCCGATGGACTCGACCACAAAAGGCGGTACAACGGCGTACGAAATGGAAATTATGAAAATTGCCGAAAAGGACAAAAAAGAAATGGGCGGCTTGGAAACAATGGAATTTCAAATGGGTATTTTCGACTCAATTCCGTTGAAAACACAAGCAGAAATGCTCGTAAAATCCATTAAATCGGTGAATGACGGCGGCAGCGAATTCAAAGCAATGGTCGAAATGTACAAAAGCCAAGACATTGAAGCGATGGCAGGTTCGATGAAAAGCGGTGACGAAAATGATTTATCGAAATACGAAAGTATCCTATTGACCAACCGCAATAAAAATTGGATTCCGTTGATTGCTAAAAATTCGGTGGGAAAATCCACGTTTTATGCCGTTGGCGCGGGTCATTTGGGCGGCGAAATGGGCGTTGTGAATCTATTAAGAAAGGAGGGTTTTACGCTTAAAGCGTTGAAATAAATCAGGTTGTTTTTCAAATAAAAAAAGCGTTCGGGACCCCTCAGTACCCGAACGCTTTTTTTTAGAATTGAGCATAAATCATTGATTATCAATAAAATATTTGCTTTTTATTTTTCATTTTTCGTTTATTTTCCTCTTTCATATTTCGTTTTATATCGCCGATACAACTGCTTTTGCTTCGTGTCCAAATCCAATTCTTTTCCTCTGATAAACGCTTGTTTGACAATTGAAGTCCGCATATCCAAAACGTCGCCTTCGCTGATGATGAGCGTCGCATCTTTGCCAATTTCGAGGGTGCCGACCGTTTTGTCAATGCCCAAAATTTTCGCCGTTGACGACGTGATTGCTGCCACGGCTGCCTCTTTATCCAAGCCAAAACCGACGGCTTGACCCGCCATAATCGCCAAATTTCGTTGTTGCCAATAACCCGAAACCGACATACAGAACTCGACGCCCGCTTTTTGCAACAGCGCGGGTGTTTTGAAAGGTTGGTCAATATCGTCGTCGTTGCGGCTTGGCAAGGCTTGGGTTTCTTCCAAAATGACGGCAACATTATTTGACAACAACAACTCGGTCAACATCCAAGAGTCGCGTCCACCGACGATGACCGTTTTGCAACCAAATTTCTTGGCAAAAGCAATGCCTTCCGAAATTTCTTTCGCCGCGTTCGCGTGGACAAAAAGCGTCTTTTTTGCTGTGAAAAGTCCGCGCATTGCTTCAAATTTCAAGTTTTTTGGCATTGGCGTCGCCTTTTCTGTGTAGGCTTTTGCTTCGCGAAAAAAGGTTTCAGCGTCCGTAATGTCCTTTAAAAAATTCTCGTTTTTCTTCTGCGAAAAACCGTTAATTGGGTCAAAACCGAAGGTATAAACCGTCGGAAAACGCAAATGCATTCCGCCGTCCATCGCGTAAGCCGCGTCTTCCCAATTCCAACCGTCAAGTTCCATGACGCTCGAAGACCCGCTCACACGACCGCCTTCAGGGACAACTTGTGCCAATAAAATACCATTTGAACGCACCGTCGGCAGGATTTGCGAATCTGTATTGTACGCCACAACGCTGCGAACGGAGGCATTGTAATCACCAACTTCCACCAAATCAACCGTCGCTCGAACGGACTGAACTTCTACCAAACCCAACGGTGTATTTGGCGCAATGAATCCTGGGTAAACGTGTTTTCCACGTGCGTCAATCACTTTTTTGTAGCGCGAAGGGTCATATTTTATCAACGTGGCATCACCGACAAGCGTGAGTTTGCCGTTTTCAAAACCAATGCAAGCGGCTGAAATAACTTGTCCATTGCCCAAATGTGCGGTTGCGTTGAGAATTAAAACGGACTCCGATTGAGCCACGGCAGGCGTTGGTGTTTGTGCCGATAAAACATTGAAAATCAAGATGTTGGCAATTGAAAATGCCATTAAATTTTTCATTTTATTTCAGATTTGAGAAGTGATTTTAGCAGTCAATAGACTTGGCATTTCTTTGAAAAATGTCAACTCTCAGTGTGCAAAACAATAATATCCGACAAAGTTAGAATTGAAATCAAGTTGTCCTAATATTGTTCTTTTTTTTTAGTTCAAACACGTTTTTAGACGGTTATACTGAGGGGTCTTTTTTTTATCACAAAACAATTCGCAACCATTCATGTTAGCCATAAATAAGTTTTAAATTATCTTTTAAATCCACTTTGATTACTTTGCAAACGAAAATCCGTGGATAAAATCAATCAAAATACAGCAAAATGATTTGGAAAACGCAACCAACTATTGAAGGTTTGAATACCATCAGCAAGAACTCGATGGGCGACTATCTCGGCATCGAATTTACGGAAGTCGGCGCCGATTTCATGACCGCTTCCATGCCCGTTGACCACCGAACGGTGCAACCTTTTCGGATTTTACACGGCGGTGCATCGGTCGTTTTAGCCGAAACTTTAGGCAGTGTTGCCTCGGTTTTGTGCATCGCCGATATGTCGAAACAACAGGCAGTCGGCATAGAAATCAACGCAAATCACCTCAGTTCTGCGCGGGAAGGCACTGTTGTGTATGGAACCGTGCGTGCAATTCGCGTCGGTCGGACGATGCACGTTTGGTCAATCGAAATAAAAGATGGCAATGGAAAATTGGTCTGCATCAGCCGCTTGACGGTGGCGATTGTGGAAAGAAGTTGATTTTAAATTTTAAATTTGAAAAAAAGGGACCCCTCAGTATAAAACCCATTTTTGATGTCAAAATGCCTCAAAAACGGTTTTATACTGAGGGGTCTCTTCGTACATCGTGCATCAAGCCTCGTACATCGTTACGTTTTTTTCTTTTTCAAACTCAAATAATCAATGAAATAAATGATTCTAAACGACAGCGAATTGGTGTGATTGCTGTTGAAAGTACGGTCTAAATTTTCGCGATAATTGTCTTTGAAAGTCGCCGATAAAAAATCATCCGCTTCGTCTTTCCACACAATATTTATAAAACTGCCATTCGCAATTTGCCACGTATAAACCATGTTTAGGGCAAACGCATTGTAGTTTTGGTTCAACGTTGCGGGGTCTAAACGCTTGCTTGGGTCAAGATAACCTTGCGTGTTCAACAAAAATAATTCCTTCGCATTGACGCCGCTCCAATAGTGCCGAACGTTGAAATTTAGCCCCATTTTATTCGTGAAATTGTACTTTAAATTGATACTGTTTTCAATCGTTTTGCGGTCTCTTCGCGTGAAGAAAACGCTGTCGGCAACGCCTGTCGTTGGGATTCTTTTGCCAAAACCCGCTTGGTCATGTGCAAGCTGAAAAGTAAGGCTGTGGTCAATCGAAAACCGTTGATTGAAGCGCAATTTGTGGTAAAATTCGGGATTTAAGTTGTAACTATTCGCAAATTGCTGATTTATCTGAAAGCCACCACCGAGCGAAAATGAGTAATTTTTAGCGTCATTACTGCCCAAATTCACGTACAAACTCTGCCGACTTGCGCGTTTGAAAACCCGTCCCGTGGTTCGGGCTTCGTAGTAATCATTTTCGGTCACGCGGTTGTTGAAATTGCCATAAAATTGCCACAGTTTTTTAGTTTGCCCATAGAAATTAGTGGCGATAAACATCTCTTGAAACCGATGATTGCCTTGTTTCAACGGGTCAATACTTTTGACCAAATAATTGCTGTAACCATTGATGTTCCAACCCAAATTGTTGTACCAATTTTTGGGTTTATTCCACCGATAACCCGCATAAAAACCGTTCTGATTGTAATTGCTATTCGTTGCGTAACCCATATCATTTTGGTTGTATTTGGCATCCGCTAATTCGTGCCAAACGCGGAAATTAAACGCGCCACTTATCTTTCCAAAATGAAATTCTTGGATGTAACCATTCGTGTTCTTATTGCCTTTTTCGGCGCCCAAAAGGCTGCTCAAACCGACACTTCCGCCGAAATTCCACGTGTTTTTTTTGTCATTAAATTCAAATAAGCCCTTCGACACATTCGCATCGTATTGACTGCCGTTGCGAATAACATTGGTGTTGACAAAGCTGATACTTGAGTTGTTTTTCAACGTTTTGTCCACCACAATCATGTTGTAATTCGACAACGGATAATTGCTTATTTTACGTTCTTTTTGCGTCAATTTATCATAAATCGTCGCATTTTGCTGTCCCGTAACGGCATTTAACACGCCAATTGCCAAGCCATTTTGCATTCGTCCACTGATTTTTGTGGCGTTCAAAACTTGCGTTTCTTGTGGGTCTTTTGTCAATATTTCACCCGCTTTTAGGTCTGTATAATCGTAACTTGCTTGATACGGATTTTTGCCAATGCGTCGAGAATAAAACAAACCGCCTTTGTTGAATAATTCCAAACCTTCCGTAAAAAATGGTCTTTGCTCGCTAAAGCGTTGCTCAAAAGGCGTCAAATTCAGAACGCGATTATCGGTCTGCACTTGCCCAAAATCGGGAATCAACGTCATGTCCAAAGTGAAGGCTTGGTTGATGCCATATTTCACATCCATGCCGCCATTAAACTGCGAAACGACCTTTTTTTCGCCCTCTTTCACCTTTGAAAAAAAAGTGCT
>JAYUKJ010000027.1:0-1833 GCA_043764555.1 Saprospiraceae bacterium | reverse complement strand
AGATATGTCTTAAAGCGTTTTATGTATAAAATCTATGTGTTCTATGTGCCTATGTGTTAAAAAGGAAATCACGCTTTTATTTATTTCATGTTCCTTAACAAAAATCAATTTTATGAAGAAGATTAAATTTTCTGCTCTACTTTTCGTCCTTTTTATGCTGTCCATTCATTCAATTAATGCGCAGATTTATCCCAAGGGAAGTGTCAACTTTTCGGCAGGATATGGGGCAGTTTCCTACGAATATTTGCTATTGAAAATATTTACCAATGACATTAAAAACTTAAATACGGCTAAAGCGGGACCGATTTATTTGAAAGGAGAATACGCCGTTGCGGACAATTTCACGTTGGGTTTGAACATCAATTACACCAATATTACGGGTACTTTTACCTTGGATTCAATCGAATACGTCGGAAAATACGCAGGAACGGTCGGTTTACGCTCAACGAGCATCATCGGTCGGGCGAATTACACAATTCCTTTTGCGGAAGATAGAGCGGGATTTATGATTGGTGCGGGCGTCGGTTATCGCGGTTTGACGGCGAGTTACTCGGACACCGACCCACGAACGCCCGTCAATGGTGGCATCGCGATTCCGTTGCCAATTACGGGCGAATTGACGTTCGGTTTCCGTTATTATTTTACCGAAAATATTGGCGCTTACGTCGAAACGGGCATCACGCGGTCGCTCATTCAAGGCGGCATTACGGCGCGTTTTTAACGTAGATTTCCATTAAATAAAAAACCAATAACGCCCGAAATAACAACAGCAATACCGACACGATGTTGGTATTGCTGTTTTGTATAAAAAAAGCTACCTAAAACCAAAGTAAATGTGTATTTTTGTAACGAAATTTTCCCCTATCAACAGAAAAACGCTTGATTATCGGGTTGATAATCAAGCGTTTGTGGTTTTGGGAAACACGCCATATTTTACATAGAAAAACGTCCACCGTTTCGTTCACTTTATCAAAAGAAAACGCTCAAAAGAGACATTCTATGCCAACTCATATTCTTCAATCGTCTCAACGGCAGTTTGCCGTTTATGCCATGTGTTAACAATGATTTTGGTTACTTTAATAAGTAAATTAGGCGGTGTGTTTTCATTGATACCTTCAAAAACACAAGCAATGACTTTCGATAATGGCGTTTTTGGGTTTTGTTGAAAAAGTTGATACGTCTCTTCTTCAACAATGTCGCTAAGGAGAATCTCAAATTTATCAAGCGCAATAATAGAATTCCCCGCCTTTTTTTCAAAAAGCTGAATAGCGGCTTGCCAATTATCCAAAGGGTTTGTGCTGGGCATGGATTCTTTTTTTTTCATTTTTCAACTTTTCTGTTTTAAACGTAATTCAAATATTTTATACGTTTTATGAGGTGAATACGGCTCAAATTTATTTCCTTTTTTAGCAAAAACATGAAAATTAGGCTCAATTTCGTGTATGCGCCTTTGAAAAATCATATTGTAAAGCCTTTTGCGCTTATCGTCAACAGGTACAATTCTAATGACTTTTTCGGGGTACTCTTCCAAAAACTGGTACAAAGCAACAGCTACTGTGTTCATCACTTTGTAAATATCGGCATTATTGGAAACGACAGCATCACTAAAACCATTTTCTGTAATGTCGCCAAAATATAAATTCCAAATTTTGCCTCTAACAGCTTGAAAACCAATAACTTTTAAAATTTTCCCTTGACTCCCTTCGCTGATAAAATAGAAAAGCTTTTTTTTATTTCGGTTGTTTGACAATTTTAGTGGACTTGTTCCAAAAGTGTATCTTTGTGTATGAATTCATTTGCTATTTATGGTGAGTTATTAAATCTTCCAGATTT
>JAYUKJ010000026.1:0-22573 GCA_043764555.1 Saprospiraceae bacterium | reverse complement strand
CGGGCGACACATCCCGCGTGCAAATCCTCAACGCAACGACGGGTGAAATCATCGTTTTTAAAAACGAATCGGCTAAGAAATTTAAAGGGAAGGTCGTTTTGCGGCAAAAAGACGCGACTTTGTACTGCGATTCGGCGATTTTGGACAATGCCGAAAACGTTTACGCACGCGGTCACGTGGTTATTAAGCAGACCGATACGGTGAGTATTTTCGCCGATTCCGTCATTTTCCACGGATTTAGCCGAACGGCTGACTTATTTGGCGACGTGGTTTTGGTTAACAATGATAAAAAATTGTTCACCAATAAATTGAATTATGATTTGAATCGAAAAATCGCAACGTATAACACAAAAGGAACACTCGATAACGGGCGCACGCAAATGACGAGCAAACGCGGACAATACAACGTGAGTACGAATCAAGCGTTTTTCAAAGAACAAGTTTTGGTGGTTGACAAAGATTTTGATTTGAAAACCGACACGCTGAATTTTGACGCAAAAAATAACGTCGCCACTTTTCTTGCGCCGACGCTCATTTACCTCCGAGATACGGCACAATTTTATACCGAACAAGGCTTTTACGACCTTAATAACGATAAAGCCGCTTTCACAAGGACCCCTCAGTATCAGAAGCAAAATCAGGTCGCTACGGCCGATACAATGCTTTATGACGGCAAAACCACGGTCATTACGCTGAAAGGCAACGCCAAAACCCGAGATGTGGGCAAAGAAGCAACGGCAAATACCATTCGCTACAACCGCAAAACCGAAGAATCGCAACTCGAAGGCAACGCGCATTTCACGGACGAAAAACAAAATATCGTTTCCGACACGATTATTTATCAACCTAAAACCAAGACTTACGCGACGCGCGGACGGTCAAAAATCGTCAACGACGCCCAAATTTTGGAAGCCGACCTCGTTGATTTTGACTCAAAAGACTCCATTGGCATTGCAAAAGGCAACGTTTTTTGGCAAGATACAGCGTCAAAAACGACTTTGCGTTGCCAAACTATGCAATATGACCAGCGTAAAGATTACATCAAAGCGGGCGGCGGGCGACCGATTTTAAGCTCGTTGATTGAAAAAGACACGCTGTGGATGCGCGCCGATACGATTATTACGTTCAAACAAAAACCGACCGACACGGCGCGTTCGCTCATCGCCTACTATAAAGTTAGAATGTATAAAACGAACTTTCAAAGCGTCTGCGATTCCCTTTTTTACTCCGAAAAAGACTCGATTTTCAGGCTGTTCAAAGACCCAATTGTCTGGTCGGACACGTCGCAACTGTCGGGCGACACGATGCGCATTTTGATGAAAAATAAGAAAATCGACCGTGTTTTCTTGAAAAATAACGCATTTATCATCAATTCCACGGACGAAGCCTTTTTCAACCAAATCAAAGGCCGCGAGATAACGGCTGAGTTTGAAGCTGATAATTTGCGTAGAATGTTCGTTGAAGGCAACGCCGAGTCGGTCTATTACGCACTCGACGAAAAAGGCGGCTACGTGAGTGTGAACAAGATGATTTGCAGCCGAATGCTGGTCTTGTTTGGCGACAACAAGGTCGATGGTATTAAATTTTATACCCAACCGAAAGCCACGATGTTTCCGATGAAACAAGCAAATCACGACGAATTGAAGATGAAAGGCTTCCGTTGGGAACGGAAACGCCGTCCTAAAAACCGCTTTGACTTGTGATTTTTATGCCATTTCGTTTGTAATCCATGCCTTGTATTTTTCGTAAATCCACCTCGTTGCGCTTGTTAACGTGGTGGATTTTTCGTTTTTTTGTGGATAGTTTTTATAAAACCAAATTTTAGGACCCCTCAGTATTTTCCTCCCAAACAGGCATTCGTAACAAATTTGGCAACCTTTTGACAAGTTATCCAATCTAAAACGCGCTTTATTAGTCGATTTCCCCCTGAAATCAATGTATTACGGTTGCTCTTTTCTTCCTTCCAGAT
The DNA here is from genome assembly GCA_043764555.1 of Saprospiraceae bacterium. GTDB lineage: Bacteria > Bacteroidota > Bacteroidia > Chitinophagales > Saprospiraceae > JAAFJT01. The sequence continues at coordinate 20,604 of JAYUKJ010000026.1, read as the reverse complement.
TACATCATTTTTTATATAACTAAAACTTTCATTTGAGATGCGTACACCAATACACAAACTTATCTCCTTCATTATCAGCCTGTTATGCATATTTTCGGTTGCCAAAGCGCAAACGCCAGCGTGTGCTTACGGCAATCAAGTTTTCCTAAAATGGAACGCTGTTTTCCTTGAAATTGACCGTTATGCGCCTGGTTTTCGCCCGAGTCCTGGCCCGCGTGCGCTTGCCTACATGGGTTTATCGGCTTACGAATCGGTGCTTCAAGGGATGCCGCGTTTTAACTCATTGCGCAGTCAATTACCGGGTCTTCAATTGCCGACGGCCCAACCCAATGCTGAGTATTTTCATCCCGCAACGGTGAATGAAAGCTATTACTACATGATGCACCATTTTTTCTATTATTTGGAAACGCGCCGTCCTGTCGAGTTTGCAAAAATCGAGAAAACGTACCAAGATTGCCGTAAAACATACGTTGGCCGCGTGCCAGCCGCCATTTTGACGCGTTCGGAAGCCTTTGGCAAAGCAACGGCTAAAGCGATTTGCGATTGGGAAACGCTTGATGTCGTTGGTCACGACGCTTTTTTGAATCCGCAGCCACCGACCTACATTCCGCCCGTTGGTGACGGATTGTGGCAACCAACAGCGCCTGATTTTAGCAAAGCCGCCTTTCCAGAAATGGGGAATAGCCGCTATTTTGCTTTGAAAGGCGCTGAACAATTATCGCCTCCGCCGTTGGCGTACAGCGAAAACCCCAATTCGCCGCTTTTCAAGCAAGCCGAGGAGGTTTTTCACCGCGTGAATGCGATAAATGCCAAAAAAGGCAATTGGTACGAAGAGAAATGGATTGCTGAATTTTGGAGCGACGATTTGTTAAATGTGACTTTTTCGCCACCGTCGCGCCTTTTGTCGATTGCCAATCAAGTCGCGCGCCGTGAACATTTGAACCTTGCGGAATGTGCCGAACTGTACGCAAAACTCGGACTTGCGCTCAACGACGCGGGTGCCGCAACGTGGAAATCCAAATACCACTACAATATTGAGCGACCAATTAGCTACATCCGTCGTGTTTTGTCTAAAAAATATCCAGAAGCCGCCACGTGGTTATCGGCGCTCAACAATCCTTTGACGGGCGTCAAAGGCATTACACCGTCGTTTCCTGCCTATCCTTCGGGACATTCGGCGTTTGGTGGCGCGGGCGGAGCGGTTTTGTCGGCGCTTTTTGAACGCAATCATCGGAATTGGGGAACTTATTTTTTCTTCGATTTATCGCATTTGGGACGGACAGACTTCATCGGGACGCCGCGTTTTTATTTTTCTTTCAAACAATTGGCCGAGGAAGACGCCATTTCGCGCATTCCGCTTGGCGTGCATTTCAGAATGGATTGTACTGAGGGGGTACGGCTTGGCGAGTTGGCGGCAAAACGGGTGTTAGAAATGCCGTGGAAAAAAACGGGTTCGTGGTATTTGGCGGCGCAACAACCAACGGTGACGCTCGAAGCGGCTGCGGAATACAACCGCGTGCGTTTGGACTGGATTGCTTCGGCGACGGGCGCGGCGGTTGACTATTTCAACGTTCAAAAACAGAACCCATCGACGGGTATTTTTGAGCAATTGTCAACGGTCAATGCACGCAGAACGACGGACGCTGAGTTCTACAACAGCTTGGATGCTCAACCTACTGAGGGGTCCAATTTTTACCAAATTGAAGCCGTTTTCACGGACGGCAGCAGCCAAAAATCGGATATTCGTCAAATTAATTTCAGTGGTGCGGGTGCCGTTCGCGTGTTCCCTAACCCTGCAAATGACCTTGTAAACCTTGATTTGAGTCCGTTTGAAGGCGTTCAGGTGACGGTTGAAGTGTTCAATCAATTGGGTAAATTGATGCGCTCGGCAACGATTGAGCGGGCAACAAAATCGGCTTTTGAACTCGATTTGAGCGACGCACCCGTTGGTTCTTACGTCGTGAAAGTGCAGCCGAACGGTCGCCGCTCGGTTTCAAAGATGATTCAAATTGTGCGGTAATTTCTCTTTGAAATCAATCAAAAAAGGCTTTCGACACGGTGTGTCAAAAGCCTTTTTTGATTGATGCCAAAGAGAAATTGCATAAGCATAAAGTATCACAGCAATTCTCTTTTGTAAACAATTGATAACCAATTTATTGCACCTTGAAATTTGAAATTTGAAATCTGAAATCTGAAATTTGAAATCTGAAATTTGAAATCTGAAATCTGAAATCTGAAATTTGAAATTTGAAATTTGAAATCTGGAATTTGGAATTTGGAATCTGGAATTTGGAATCTGGAAATCTGGAATTTTCTCACAACGCCACTTCTTTACTGCCCGAAGGCGGCGAAAAAGTCTCGACGGTTGGTTGTATGAAACGAATATTTTTAACTTTAGCCACGCCTTTTGGGTCATAAAAACCGCGTTGTTCCGACCATTTTGAAAAATGCCAAGTGGTGGCAAACTGTACATTTTCAACTGTTATAAAGTCGTCATACGTAATGCCATTTGCCCGTTTTTCAGCTTCCGCAATTGGTTTGTTTCCGAAGGTGACGATGTACGCCATTGCGCTTAGAAAATCAGTGGCTTTGTTGCGGTGCACAATGTACCAATCGTTTGGCGTGTCGCCCGTTCCGTTTCTGAAAGTCAATTTTGCACGTGCATATTCGTTGTTATCGACGATTTTATCGGTCATGGTTTGCCAATTCGTTCCTGCGTCGTCCATTTTGAAAGGCGCCATAAAAAAATATTGCCACATGAAAATCTCGAAACGCGCCTGCTTATAGGCACTTGCGTCGGTCGAATTGAGCCACATTTTTTTACCATCAAAAACCACCGTTCTGCCGTCCGCGTATTGCAAACGGATTTTACTGCTGTTGGTCATTGTCGTCAAATTTGCCGTAGTAGGTTTACCATTTACCGTCGTTTCGATGTCAAAAGAGACCGCTTTTTGCAGTTGAAATTGGTTGACGCGTTGCGCTTTTTTAATTTGTTCTACAAAATTTGAAGCGGTTCCAAGTGGCTGTTTGCTCAGCGTTTGACCTTTAATTGCGCTCAAAAATAAGGACAAAGCAAGCGTCGAAAAAATAATTTTTATCATAATCCTTTAAATTTTAACGCAAAGAAAAGCGGAAATATTCACGAAAATATCCTAAAAATGGCTTTTATACTGAGGGGTCCTTTTTTAAGTGAAAAGTGAAAAGTGAAAAATGAAAAGTGAAAAAGGGGAAGTGAAAAATAGGACCCCTCAGTATAAAATGAAAAAGCCGACTAAACGTATTCGTTTAGTCGGCTTTTTCATTTTTCACTTTTCACTTTTCACTTTTCACTTTTAACGGCGTGATTTGTCGTTGACAATCGCAATTTTATCGCCTTCGCGGCTTACCGAAATACGTTTAATATTTGTCAAACCGAATTTCGTTAAATCGGCCACTTCGCGCCATTGTTTTTGCGGGTCGGCAGGGTACATGGCGTACATTTTTGAACCAACGCCCATCAAAAAAGTCCCATCATCAAGCAACGCAAAGTCTTCGCCGTTTGGCACCGTTTCAGCAATCACGGCATTGGTGTAAGATACGGGGTCCATGCTTTTAATGACCCATTTTTGCGCCGTTTCTTTGTGAACGTATGCCAATTTTCCGTCTTTCATACGTGCCAAAGAGCGACCGATGCCCGGTGTCAATTGAATGGAAGATTGGTCGTCCACGTTGGCCAATTTCAAATAATTATTCACGCCATCGACCATGAAAAGTGCCAATTTTTTGTCCGACAACCACGTGTGATACCCCACACTCGGATGCAGGGACAACAAATCCGCGCCCGTCGAAGAGCGGTCAATCGGATACGACCACAAGCGCTGCGTTGTCGAGCCGCCCGCATCCACACGAACGCAGGAAATCGAACGACGGTCGGGCATCAGCGTCGGTGAATATTCCGACTCTGGCGTTGCGGTTACGCGTGAAATCACGTTGTTTATGAGCGATAATGACCAAATATCCGTCTGGTTCGTATCGTTTGGAAACTGCACAGCGAGGTACAATTCGTTGTTGTTTATCCATTGCGGCTGATTGTTATAGCCGTAAGGATTGAAGGCGGTGAGCATTTTGCACCGCAAAAAATTGAAACCCGCGCCGTCTCGTCCGAGGTCGAAAGCGTAAATTTGGGTGTTCGGTAGCTGCGCTACTGAGGGGGTCGTTTGACTGATGAGCGTCACCGCAACGAGGGCGACAATTTTGGAGAAGAAACTCATAGTGTTCGCTATTTAATTAATTTTAAAAAATTGGAAAATAAATGCATTTGTTGTTCATAACACGGAAACGAAGCGCAATTTAAGCGACAATTTGTCAAATAATCAACACTAAACGTATTTATTTTACCATTTAAAAACAGATAATTGAAGATATTAAGATATTAACGGTATTGAAATATTATCACGTTAGATAATGTTTCAATATCATTAATATCCCAATATCACTCAATATTCTAATGTTTTTAAACGCTATTTTGCTTTTTTTGCCACAAATAAAACGGCACACCCGCCGCGACAATCAATAAACCCAAACCCGCATTTGTCGTTTTTGTTATCAATAAAATTAGGCAAATACCCGCCGCCAAAATGATGTATATTAACGGTGTGAATGGATAAAACGGCACTTTGTAAGGGCGCTCGGCATCGGGTTCGCGGCGACGTAAAACGAAGACAGCGGTGATGGTAACAGCGTAGAAAATCAGGGAAACGAACGTGCAATAGTCCAATAAGTCGCCATAAGTACCCGTTAAACACAACAAACTCGCCCAAACGCACTGCATCCAAAGCGCATTTCCGGGGACTTTTGCGCTATTCAATTCGCCCGCTTTTTTGAAAAACAAACCCGCTTGCGCCATCGCATAATAGACGCGCGCGCCCGACAAACTCGTGCCAGACACGCAACCAAACGTCGAAATCATAATCAAAGCCGCCATCAATGCCGCCGACGATGCGCCAAATATTTGCGAAGCGGCCGCTGTGCCTACGCGCTCGTTTTCGGCGAACATGATGCCGCGACCGATGACGTCCGTTGCCGTCGGTGAGCCGTGAAGGGGCAATAAATTGAGGTAAGCCAAGTTTGCCAACACGTATAATAACGTGACGATTATCGTTCCCAAAGCCAATGACAGCGGAATACTGCGGCGCGGGTCTTTGATTTCACCCGCAATAAACGTTACGTTGTTCCAACTATCGCTCGAAAAAAGCGAGCCGATGAACGCCGTTCCAAAAGCCAACATCATGCCGACGCCCGTAATGTTCTCGGTTTGCCAATTGCCCGCCGCGTCTTTGAGCGTCAAGGAACCTGACCAAGCGTTCGTGAAATTTTCGGCTAAATAGCTTTTTGAAGCGAAAAAAAGTCCTAAAAAAATGAGCGCAAACAAGGCAATCAGCTTCGCCGAGGTGAAAATAAGCTGAATGAGTTTCCCATTTTGAACGCCGCGACTGTTGATAAAAGTGAGCAAAAACAAGACGAAAATTGCCAAGCCTTGCGCCGCATTGACCTTCAATCCCGCTATTTGAAACAGGACATTTTCGGGACTAAAAACGGGGAAAAAGTACGCCGTATATTTCGCAAAAGCCACGGCGACGGCGGCAATAACGCCCGTCGTAATGACGGCAAACACGGACCAACCGTATAAAAATGCCGTTAAATCGCCAAAAGCACGGCGAATATAGACAAATTGACCGCCTGCTTTGGGCATCATACCCGCGAGTTCGCCATAACTGAGCGCGCCAAAAATGGTCATGACACCCGTCAAAATCCACACGGCAATCAGCCAGCCCGCCGAGCCGACCGTCCGACCCATATCGGCCGAAACAATAAAAATGCCGCTGCCAATCATCGAGCCGCTCACGAGCATCGTGCCGTCTAACCACGTGAGGGTGCGTTTAAATTCTTCTGGTTGGTTCGTTACCTCGTTTTGATTCATACTTTTTTTTAATTTTAGAAATTGAGAAAACAAGGTAGAAAGATTTATGACGTAGGACTTGAAAACACAGTTTTTATTCCTTAATCCAGCTTAAACACAAGTCTTCCGTTGTGATTTTTGGAAGGTTTTAAACTTTCTAAAAGTTGTAATACCTTGTAAATCAAGATTTTATAAAGAAAATAGTACCCCTCAGTATTCTGCTCATTTATATCATCCAAATGTTTATATCCAAGCATTTTGCGTGGATAAGCAGTGTCGTTTTCTGTGAAAAATATTTACACACTTTAATTAACGTATTTTTAAGTTAAAAAAAGAATAAAAATATTTTTGTAAATAATAACTACGTTGTACGTTTGGTCCAACATCATAAAGAAGTAAAAAAAGCAATGCAGAAATTGACGAAAACGGAGGAATCCTTGATGCAAATTATTTGGCGGCTCGGCCGCTGTACGGTCACGGATGTGATTGAACAACTCGGCGAGCCGCGCCCGCCTCACGGCAGTATTTCGAGTTTGGTGCGGATTATTGAGAAAAAAGGTTTTCTCGACCACAAAGCCTATGGCAAAACCCACGAATATTTCCCGATAATTCCCAAAGAAATTTACGGAAAAGCGACGGCGGCACGGCTCATTTCCGACTATTTTGAAGGCTCGGCCTTGACGCTCGTTTCGGCGTTGGTGCAGGATGAAAAAGTCGATACGGATGAGTTAAAATCGCTGATTGCGGCGTTCGAAAAAGAAGAGTAAATAGAAAAACAAATTGCCCGTCGGTAATTTGAACTACGAAACATTGACCGTTTTGATGTCCGATTTCAAGGATTATGAAGTCATTTACGCGCCAAAATAGTAAAAAAAAGCGTTTATACTGAGGGGTCTTAAATTTTTTAAAATTTAAGACCCTTCAATATAAACGCTTTTTCACATCAAAAATCAATAAAAAATCATGAAATACACCTTTTTACTCTGCTTTTTCACGCTCACAACTTCGCACGCGCAAAGGCTTGCCGACCTTGAATATGACGCAATGGATTCAACAAATACGGACGTTGAACGCTACAATCGGGACAATAAAGTCTATAAATCTAACACCGAATTTGTCTTCGATTACGTGATTCTAAAGGGCAAAGACACGCTCAAATGTCAATTTGTGAAGCAGGAATTCGGGGTTCCAAAATGGCAATTGGTGAAGCCAAACAATACGCATCCATTTGTGGTCAACACAATTGGTTTTGCCGTTTTGCCGCACTATCTCAATGATAATCAGACTGGTATGAAGATAATTTATTATAATAAAGAAGGTAAAGTTGTAAGCGATATGGAGCGAACGGGATTGGTTGAAAACGATAAAAACACGTGGTTACACCCACCGCGTGCGCAGTTTTTTGCCATTACAGAATTTAACTCATTTCCGTACATCAAAGCGCCTTACGTCATTGGCAACAAATGGACGTCGGGATTGACCGTTGGTTATTTTGACAGTTATCAACGTTTTAATTTGACGTGGGAAGGCGTTTTAAACACGCATGAAACATTAGAAATTATTGACAAGGTTGATCTGCCAACGGCATTGGGCGTGTTGCCGTGTTTTGTCGTTCGAGGCGTTGCAAAAAGCAGTTTGACGGAGACAAAATCGTGGTTTTACTATAACGAAACGTTCGGTTTTGTGAAAATTATCTATGATTTATTCGATAAAAGCCGTTTAGAATTGACTTTGAAAGAAGTGAAAAAAATAGCGCCGCCGCCTTTGTACAATCCTTTTGGCAACGATTAATGGCAAGATTGGGAAACTTTGAAAAGTTGCCCAATCTAAGAACATCCAACAGTTTGTGTAGAAAATGTGTAAAAGCACGCGCTTTGGGAAAAAAATAAATACCAAATACGGGGAAACGCGTAAATTGCAACGTCCGATTTTCAAATCATAAAAAATTGCAACTTATGAAACCACAAATTTCCTGTTTTAACAACTTTATTTTTCTCCTTTTCCTTTTTTTAGGACCCCTCAGTATAACGGCTCAAAATTTCGCCCGCATCGACTCGCTCGCCGTCAATGCGCCGATTTGGACGACGCGCACGGCGGAAGATTTGTCGGCGTATTGCGAAGCGAACGCCGTTGGGGAATTAGAAAAAGTCCGTTTCTACTTCGTTTGGATTGCGCGCCACATCAGGTATGACGAAAAAGCGTACGGTGTTTATCGCCAAAATTCGGATTATAATGTCGAAAAACAAAGTATAAACGTGGTTTTTTCCGACCGAATTGCCATTTGTCGCGGCTATGCGTTGCTTTTGGAACGCCTTTGTCGGCAATCAAACATGGCGGCGCGCTACGTTGCGGGTTACGGAAAAGCGCGGCTCAACGACGAGCGGCTCGAGCCGCACGCTTGGAATGCGATTCGGATTGAAGGCAATTGGGAACTTTTTGACGCGACTTGGGCATCAAATAGTTTGCAACGCGACAGCACCGATTTGTCCGTCAATTTTGAAAAATGGTTCATGACACCGCCCACGCAGTTTGCTCACCAACATTGGTCTTACGACCCCATTTTTCAATTGACAAATGAACTTACCTCGCGTGCCGAGTTTTTGGGCGACACTGAGGGGTCTCCGCCGCCGACGTTGGGTTTCGATGTGGTGACGACTTTAAATATCGAAAATGGGCTTGATTCGCTTGAATCCACTTGGCGAAGTTACAATCGCGCGCACCTTTTTTCGCCGACGGATTCCATAGTTGCGCAAAAATTGGCGCGTTTGCAAGATGAAAAAGCCAAAGCGACGCTCGCACCCGTTGAAACTTTTGCGCGCAAACACCTAACGCGCATATCTGAATTGACGACGGAAGAGCTGAAATTTTGGATTGACCGCCTTGAAAAAGTGCGTGGGCCTGCTGCCGAAGTATTACTTTTGCACGCCGAAATTGACGATTTGCCGCTTCGCGAAACGGATATTTTGTTGGTTCAAAAAAATCGACGGCGCATTACGGCTCTGGCGCAATTTCTGCCGCGCGCCGTTTTGTCGTTGGAAGAAGAATTGAATAAAAGGCGATAGAAAAATGCCTGATAAGTAGCTCGAGCTAAATAATCGAACTACTTATCTTTTATTTTGCCCTGAAATCGTCAAACACTTTAAGTTAATACGTAATGAATTGATGAGAATAGTCCTCGCTATATCCTTCCTTTTTCTCTCCTTAAATAGCCCCGCTCAACTGCCGATTACCTACCGCTTTGAGTCGCGGCAGGATTCTCTTTTTTTTCAAAAAAATGCGGATATTTTACCTAAAACCGCGTCCGACTCGACCACAATCGACCAAATACTGAGGGGTCCTATTTTGGATTTACACCGCCGAACGTACCTTGAAGCCGCGGTTGATTCTTTCTTTTTTTTTAATGCGAAAGTAGAAGATAAGGTAGAAAAACAAGCCTTGATTTACTTGCATTTGGGCAAGCCGTACAAATGGGGAAAACTCCGAAATGGCAATGTAGAAACAGCTTTTCTCACGCAAATTGGCTATCGAGAACGCCTTTTGGACGGTAAACCGATACTGTCGAACGAAATTTTTGACATCGAAGAACGGCTTTTGAACTATGCCGAAAACAACGGCTATCCTTTTGCTCGCGTGTGGTTGGACAGTTTAGCGGTTAAAAATGGGGAGATTTCGGCGGCTTTAATGATGAAAACGGGGTCGGTTTTCGTCTTAGATTCGATTTATACTGAGGGGTCCGCAAAAATCAATTTACGGTTTTTGGAAAACTATTTGGACTTCCGCAAAAATGCCGTTTTTAGCCGTGAAAAGGTCTTAAAAGTGTCGAAAAGGCTCGCCGAATTGCCCTATTTGACCGAGAAAAAACGCCCGACGGTGAGTTTTATCGAAATTGGAACGGCGCGTTTAAAACTTTTTTTGGAGAATAAAAAAGCCTCACAATGGGATTTTTTAGTGGGTGTGCAACCGACAACGACGGTGGACGGTGTCAACAAATTTCTCATAACATTCAACGGAAAAGCCGATTTCCAAAACGTTTTAGGGCGCGGTGAGCGTTTGTTTTTGAACTTTGAAAATGTCCGCCCTGAGTCGCCTCGACTGAATGTTAAAGTGACTTATCCTTTCATTTTGAATCTGCCTTTTGGCTTCGACGGTGCGTTTGACCTCTACAAACGGGACTCGACTTACATCGAAACGCGGACCAATTTAGGCGGTCAATACATGCTCGGCGGTGCGGATTATGTTAAAGTTTTTTGGCAAAATTACGACGCTAATAACTTAGTTATCAATAAGTTACAAGTCATTGGTGCCAAAAAACTACCGCCAACCCTTGACGTCACAACGAATATGTTTGGCCTTGAACTGCAACGCCAAACGCTTGATTATCGCTTCAATCCACGTCGTGGTTTGCTTGGCGTACTGAGGGGTTCGGCGGGTATTCGGCAGGTGAGACCCAACAATGATATTTTGACTTTAAACGACTCCAATAATCCGAAATTTGATTTTTCAAAACTCTACGATACCGTCACGCTGCGCAGTTTTCAATACCGAATTGACGTGAAAACGGACGTTTTTTTACCCATTCTAAAACGTGCAACGTTGAAAATCGGCGTCACAAGTGGCATTCTATTAACGCCTTCACCGATTTCTCAAAATGAACAATACCGACTCGGTGGCAGTCGATTGATGCGTGGTTTCGACGAAGAAAGCCTATTTGCCACGCGTTATGTCGTTGGAACCTTAGAATATCGGCTCTTAATTGGGCGCAATTCCTATCTGTACACCTTCGGCGACGCGGGTTATATTCAAAATTTTACGCAGACTACCCGCGTTTCGGACACACCGATTGGCTTTGGGGCGGGCATTACTTTTGAAACAAAAGTGGGTTTGTTTGGCGTTAGCCTCGCCGTCGGAAAGCAAGGCGCGAATCCACTTGATTTCAGAAATGTCAAAACACATTTTGGTTACGTGAGCCTATTTTAAAGGTAGAAACTACTAATATAAAATAAATTTTATTTTGTAATGAGTTGATAATCAGCTTTTTGCACTTTAGAATTTGAAATCTTGAATTTGAAATCAAAAAAGAGACCCCTCAGTATTTTGCCCATTTTCAGTCAAAAATTACGGCTTCAATTGCTTCATTGACCCTAAATTCTGTCCATTGAATATCCATCCATTTCATGCCGTCAAAATACAATCGCACGCGCGTCGGCTGCACAAATGAGACGTTTGATGCGCGTTTGAAATCGGAATAAACGCGGTGATGGTAGCCTACATCGGTCGTAAAAGCAACTTGCCGAATGAAAAATGAGCGTTGGTCAATCGAAAAAGTCGTGACCATTTTCTTAGGGTCGGTGATTTGAATAACAAAACACGGGATGCCTTCAACTTGGTCATTCGTCAATTTTTCGAGGCGAAAACTGTCACTTTCCGCAAAGCGAATGATGCCAAAACCAAAATTATTGGACCAATTAAAATGTTTTGCGTAAGGTTTTGCAACGTCCGACAGGGTCATTTTTGACCGTTTTCCGTCAAATTTCAATTCAAAAAAAGATTTATCGCCGTAAAAAGCGTCAAATCGGACTTTCCCGTTTGCTTGATGCGCCGCTTTATTTTCCGAAGGAAAAATACGATACATGGCATATCTGTCGAATTTTAGGCGATTTGACGTGTCAATTTTGCCAAAAGGCGTGAAAATGGCATTGCCTTTCAAGGCGAGCGTCTGTGGTTGTTGCCAAGTTTCGCCGCCCGATGCTGCGACAGTCCGCCGCAAAATATCCTTTGCTGTTAAGTTTTCCACCCTTACCGTTGAGCGGGAATGGTGACAAGCAAGCAACAGATAAGCCATCGATAGGCACATAAGAAGTAGTTTATTTTTCATTTTTTTTAACGCGTTTATTGCGTGATTAAGAAGCAAATGATGTGATTAGAGAATGTGAATTAAACAAAAATGAGGACTTATTTTTTAGGCTCAGTGCGCATCATTGACTCATAAAATATTGATTATTAATTTTTTATAAAACTGATTAATTTTTTATGAGTATTAAATCTCATTTAATGGTCGAAGAAAATAGAAAAATACTGAGGGGTCTTAAAAAAATAATGCTTTGTAAAATTTTGAGCGAATTTAGTGACTTCCACCATTAAAGTTGTCCAAAGGGCATTCAGGAAAGTAAATCGTTTAAGTCGTTAACTATTTTATATGCGGATAAAAATAATATTTCATTTTTATTATGAATTTATTGTATAAAATTTGTCAAACAAAACGATTTCATTTATAAAATTTGTTAATTTGGCGAATTTACTTAGATTTGCATTTCCGTTCGCACTTTATTTTTTCATTAAAACAAAACGCAATCATGTTAAAAGAATTCAAGGAGTTTGCCATCAAAGGCAATTTGGTTGACACCGCAGTCGCCTTCGTTATGGGTGGCGCTTTCGCAAAAGTAACAACTTCGTTCATTGAAGGTATGGTCATGCCACTCGTCGGTCAAATCGGCGGGGTTGATTTTTCAAAAGCAAAGCACGTGCTTATTCAAGCGGATGCAGCTGCTAAAATTGAGGAAGTAGCGGTAAAGTACGGTGATTTTATCACGTCTGTTATCAACTTTCTCATCGTTGCTTTCGTGATGTTCTCAATTATTAAGTCCATCGCAGCGGCTAAAGCGGCGGCAGCGGCAGAAGAAGCGGCAGCACCTGCACCGCCACCACCACCACCGCCTGCACAAGAAGTGCTTTTGGGTCAAATTCTTGACCAATTGAAGGCTGGTAGATAATTTTTCTGCGTAAAGGGTACACTCAAAACAAAAAGCAAGCGTCTTTAGAGGCGCTTGCTTTTATTTTTTTGGAGAAAATAGGAGGGTTTTGGTTAAAATACTGAGGGGACCTTCAAGTAGATTTAATACAAACGCCTTTATTTTCACCTATTTCACGAAGGAAATGGTAATAATGTTCTTTATTTTTAAAGGACGGTGTATTTTGCCGCCGATTTCGAGGAAGATATTTTTATCAAAGCAAAACCCGTTAATGACATGATTCCTTCACTGCGAGAAGCTTACAATGCTCAGTTTTCGGAAAAGAAATATGCAACTTTTCTAACCGAATTGTACGGCCAATACAACCATCAACCAGGCTTTCGCATCGGCGAAACACCCGTTTTTATTCCCGACGATTTTCGAGATAAACTCATAGAAGCCTGCGACGACATCGCAGATGTCCTCACGCAACCTGATTTTAAGGAGATTACTGAGGGGTCTATGACAGACGCGAATCGGGTACCAAATGAGGACGAACATCCGCAATTTTTGGTCGTCGATTTCGGCGTTTGTGAAGATAAAGATGGCAATTTGACGCCCAAAATGATTGAATTACAAGGCTTCCCGTCTCTGTATTACTTCCAAAACGACTTGGCAGAACTCTATAAAAAGCATTTTGACATCCCCAAAGCCATGACGCCGTTCTTCAGCGGTTTGGATACTGAGGGATACCTCGCGGCGCTTAAAGATTTGATTGTCGGCACGTCGAAACCTGAAAATGTCGTCTTATTGGAAGTAGAACCCGAAAAGCAAAATACGCAAATTGATTTTTATGGAACAGCTAAACATTTGGGTATCAAGATTTTATGCTTGACGAATGTTTTGAAAAGCGGGCGAAAATTGTTTTATAAAAATGAAAAAGGCAAATTGATTCGGATTCAGAAAATCTACAACCGCGTGATTTTTGATGAACTCGACCGCCGTCCCGACTTGAATTTCGGCTTCGATTTCACGGAGGAATTGGACGTCGAATGGGTTGGACATCCGAACTGGTTTTTCCGCATATCAAAATACACGATGCCGTTTTTCAAAAGCACCTTTGTGCCAAAAACCTACTTCCTCAAAGACTTAGACACCTACCCGTCCGACTTGGAAAATTATGTACTCAAACCGCTCTTCTCGTTCAGTGGTCAAGGCGTCAAAATCGACGTAACGCTCGAAGACATCGAGGCTGTGGAAGACAAATCCAATTTTATCCTTCAAGAAAAAGTTAAATACGTCGCAGCGCTCGAAACGCCGTCCGAACCCGCCAAAATTGAGATTCGGATGCTCATGATTTGGCGCAAAGGCGACGCCCGTCCGATGCTTGTCAACAACCTCATTCGGTTGAGCAAAGGCATTATGATTGGTGTTCGATACAACAAAGACAAAGATTGGGTCGGCGCAAGCGTTGGTTTTTTTAATCCAAAATAAGAAATTTCAAATTTCAAATTCCAAATTCCAAATTCCATTAAATGGCGTTCGGAATTTGGAATTTGGAATTTGGAATTTGAAATTCAAAGATGGCATTTTTCAAATTCGGAAAAACAAATACGGAAAAACAGTTGACCGATGAGGAAATCGTGGGTCTCATACTGGGCGGCGAACAGCAACACTTGGATGTGCTGTACGACCGTTATTCCGCCAAAATTTTTCATAAATGCCTCTCAATTATCAAAGACCGCGAAGCCTCAAAGGACTGTACACACGACATTATGGTGAAAATTTTTATGAATTTAGCCAAATTTCAAGGGCGGTCCGCGTTTTCGCTGTGGGTGCATTCGATTACCTACAATTTTTGCATGGATTATTTGTCAAAACAAAAACGACGCGGTATTTCCGACTTTTCGGACGTGGAATTTGAGCAAATGTCGGACGATGATGAAGCATTGGAAAGTAAATTGTTGCAAGATTTGAAGCTCACGCAGCTCGAAGTGGTCTTCGAAAAACTCAATTCAGACGATAAATTATTGTTGCTCATGCGCTATCAAGACGGTATGAGCGTGCGTGACATCTCGGAATCACTCGGCGTCGGTGAGTCGGCAATTAAAATGCGGCTCAAACGGGGACGCGATAGATTGGGCGATTTGATTCAAGATTTGGAGAAAAAAGGGAAGTGAAAAGTGAAAAGTGAAAAGTGAAAAGTGAAAAGTGAAAAGTGAGAACGGCGAACAAAGATTGTATATGTTTTGATGTCAAACATAAATATATAAAAATCAACGAGTTATGGAAAATCAAGAAAAGAATTTAGCGGCTCTTTTTCAACAATTAGGAAAAAAAACGACCATCGTTGACACGCCTGATTTTAGACTAAAGGACGCCGTTTTTAGCACCATCGACGCAACGAGTGTCATTGCCGACATCGTTGATTTGTTTACGCTTCAGTTTGTCAAAGCGCAATCGGAAGTCGTTGATGCCTTTTCGGAAAGCGATTATGGCATTGATGAAAAAGAGAAATTATTCCATTATTTGCAGAAAAAACACGCCGAAAAACGCTTCGATACTGAGGGGTCTCTTGATTTCTGATTTTGGCTATTGCCACATGACCTCAATCCGACTTCTTAAATCCGAAACATATTGGGTCTTCGATTCAATTCTTAATCTTTAATTTTTAATTCCGATACAATGAATAGCTTATACAATTTGTGGGATTTGTTCGTGGATTCGCTCCGCGTTTTCGCCGAAAAATTCATGGGAACCATTCCGAGCATTCTTGGGGTTGTCATCGTTTTGCTCATTGCTTGGCTTTTGGCGCGCCTCATGTCGGGCGGTTTTGAGCGATTGCTGCGCACCGTCAAGTTCGATGCCCTCGCCGAACGCTTCCAATTGACGCATTTTTTGCAGCAAATGGGCATCCAAATATCGCCAAGTGCGCTCATTGGACGGTTTATTTACTGGATTTTTGTTTTGCTTATCATTGCGTCGGCGGCTGAAACCTTAAATTGGGTCCTTGTCTCGGAGCTGATTCAGAAGTTTTTAAGCTATTTACCAAAACTCGTTACGGGCATTGCGGTTTTCATCGCGGGGTCGTATTTGGCCTCTTTGGCGCGCGATTTTATCCGCTCGGCAACGGGTTCGCTCGGCATTTCGACGGGACGGATTTTAAGTTCTGTCTTGTATTATTTGTTGTTTATCATGGTCGTTTTGACGGCAATGGAGCAAGCAAGCATCGATACACGCATTTTATCGACCAATTTGTTGATAATTATTGGCGCCATTATGCTCGCGGCGGCGATTTCTTACGGCTTCGCTTCGCGGGATGTCTTGTCAAATATATTAGCGGGATTCTTCAATCGTCGGACTTTCCAAAAAGGCATGGTCATTGAAATTGACGGCATTCAAGGCATGATTGTCGAAATGTCAAACGTGGCGGTGACGATACAAACGTCTGATACAGAGCGTGTTGTGATTCCATCGCACCAACTAATGACGACAAAAGTGAAAATTATCAAACAGCCTTAATTGAAAAATAAGACCCCTCAGTATTTTTCCCGTTTTTAGATTTGACAACTTTTCAAAAAGTTGTCAAATCTAAAAATACACGTCAATAGCGCGCTTAAAAACCTAAAAGCCGACTGCCGACCTTTCCAAATCCGCCCGCAACCTTGCCCGTCATGTCCGCAACGAAGCGATATTGCTCATATTTTCGTTGAAATTTAGGCGCCAAATCAATAAAACGCTTGATAAAAGGCTTCTGAACAATCCGCAAACCGAGCATTAATTTTTGTTGGTCACCCAAATTAGTAACCCAAGAATTGCTGTCGCCGACAATTTTTTCAATCGTCGCGTTGTTTTGTATTTGATATTTCTGAATGTGTTTAGCGCCTTTCACGGGATTGACAAAACGTAAGCCTTCTTCCATCAAGTCGGCGTAATTATTCATCAAAATTTCCACCTTTTCTTCGGCACTCGCGTTACTCGCGGCCGCTTGAAGCAATTGCGTTTGGTGTTCTTTGAGCCAAGCGTTTTGCTTAAAAGAAGCGCAACTTGATAAAGTGAGGATGCCGAAAACGGCTGTAAATACTAAAGATAAACGCGTCATTTTTTTTGTTTTTTTTGAACATAAAATAAGAATTGAAACGCCAAAATTGAGTCACACACGTGATAAAGTGTCTTTTTTTAGCTTTTTTTTCAAAAAAAGGGCAAAAATACTGAGGAGTCCCTTTTTGAAAAAAAAAATGCCGCAGCACCTTATTCAGATGTTGCGGCATTGTCGGAATCATTCAACGCGCGTTTTTACATTTTGCCCTCGTGCAGTTCGAGGGCTTCGTTGAGTGCCAAATCGTCAAATTTCATAAATTTGTCGTCGTCCAAAAGTTGCATAATGGACGTGGCGTTGTGTTCGCGAAGCGAAAATTTCATATTTTCGAGCATCGTAATTTTACGACTCAATTCTTCCAAATGCGTGAAAAATGTGTCGTTTTCTGTGCTTGTGGCGCTCAAATCCGCCGATGAAGGCAGGCTTTGGATGGCGTCAGTGCGATGCATTCCTTGCGTTTGCGTTGTTTCTTTGCGGCTCAATTTAGCCAGCAATTTTCTCGTGTTCAACTCTACGAAGTCGATTTTGGAGTCAATGGCTCCATAAACGTACGCCAATAATGGTTTTTGTTCTCCTCCCCAAGAGCTGATTGATGATAGACCGTTCATTTTAAAAAAGTGTTTATAAAGTGAATTAATAAGCGGGTCTTGGTCGCTTCAAAATTGTTAGGATCCGTAATCTAAAAAGTGAAGACATAACAACAGTACTGTTCGTTGCCGAAAGCGTTTTCTGAAAAAATATAGTATGCTCGTGTGGGAATTGCTGTTAGACTGTGTTGTTAATTTAGCGAGTTTTTGCGTTTACGGACTAAAAAAATACTAAAAACGTTGAGTTCAAGGGAAGTTTTATATTCAAAATTACCATTTTGTATTGGTACGAGTCAAAGGTCAATAACTGTGCCAATTTAAAATATGTATTTTAATTAAATTTTATAACACACTGATTTTAAATAATTAACGTATTGACATTCTACTAATTGTTTTTTATTCAATTTGTTATCTAACCTTTTCTTTTAGTTTATACGCACAACAATGCACTTGGTTTCTTTTATTAGATTCTTGATTCTAAGGTGCGATAAATTAATTATCCGTTACTTGCAGAATTAATTTGATACTTCATTTATTTTCTATGCCTAAGCAGCATTTTTACCTTCAATTGTATCTTGCTTTCAGCGAATTTTCCAAATTTTAAACAACAATACATCAGAACTTGACTGAATTAGAACTCATACAAGGTTGCCAACGCGACGACGCTCAATGCCAGCGGGAGGTCTTTAATCGCTTTGCGAGGAAGATGATGACCGTCTGTTTACGCTATGCGCGACATCGGGCGGAGGCGGAAGATTTGCTGCAAGATGGCTTCATAAAAGTTTTTGATAATATGCGTCAATTTGAAGGGAAAGGCTCGTTTGAAGGCTGGATTCGGCGTATTATGGTCAATACGGCCCTGAAAAGTATCAGTAAATTGGCTTTTCAGCGCGAAAATATCGGGACGGAAGGCATGATTGAATCGTCCGTAAATCCCTCCGTATTGAGTCAATTGACGGAGCAAGAACTGCTTGGTTTGATTGAAAAATTGCCAAACGGCTACCGAACGGTGTTCAATCTTTTTGTTTTGGAAGACATGAGTCACCGCGAAATATCGGAGGCTTTGGGCATCGAAGAAAGTACGTCGCGGTCGCAACTTGTCAAGGCGCGCAATATGTTGCAAGGCATGGTTTTGAAATCAGAACGCGTGTTATTGTAGCGATTCAAAAGAGATATTGTCAACTTTCCAAAAGTTTTTAACTTTTGGAAAGTTTTTACAGGTAAAAATTCATAATATATTTTAGTATGACAATCAGTGAATTATAATTTACTTTGAAGGATAACTTAAAAAATAAAAGGGAAATGACCAACCATCAACAGCCATTTGATGAATATTTTCAACGCCGATTGAGCGACCTCGAATCGCCCGTTCCCGATGATTTGTTCGACCGTTTGCAAGCGCGACGCGGTGCGGCGATGCCCTCCGATGCACCTTTGCGGGAGCGTTTGGCGGCGCATGAATCGCCCGTTTCGGACACTATTTTTGAATCAATTTTGGCAGAACGCGAGCGGCAGAAACGGCGGCGGATGCTGTTCTGGCGGTCGGCAATGGCGATGGCAGCATTGCTGTTGATTGGTGCATTTTTGTTCCCATTAGTGAGTAAAAAAATGGAATTAAATGGTGCTAAAACCATTGTGAATAGTGCCGATACTGAGGGGTCCAATTCTGAATTAATTAATAAAAATAAGACATTAAAAACCGACATTGAATCTAATGATTTAACATTAAATAATGGTGAATTAAATGCGTCTAAAACGATTGAAAATAGCGCCATCAATTCTGAATTAAATAGTGCTAAAACCCTTACAAATAGCGCACATACTGAGGGGTCCGATTTTGAGTTAAAAAATAAAAAATCGGCATTAAAATCGACGGGTGAAATCAGTGCTAAGTCACGTGAATTAGCGCAAAAAAACGCTGAAAAACGCATAAATAGCGACAATGAAAAAAGATTTAATGCGCCATTAATTAATAAAAAGCAAGCATTAAATACGTCCAAAAACCTTGTCAATGGTGCTGATACTGAGGGGTCCTATTTTGAATTAATTAATAAGAATTCACTACTAAAAACAGCGCCTAATTCCAATAAATTAAATACGTCTAAAACAATTATAAATAGTGCAAATAATTCTGAATTAAATAGCGCTAAAACCATTGTGAATGGTGCCTATACTGAGGGCCCCAATGCAGAATTAATGAATAAAAATAACGCATTAAAAACGGACTTAGAAAACCGTTTGACACCGCTTAATCCCACCCAATTGCCGCTTGATTTTCTTAACATTATAATGCCTAAAACCCTTGGTTTATCGGTAGAAAAACGTAAAAATCCTTGCAGTGACCCTGGGCATGGCTGCCCGACTTTTGGCAAAGGGCGCCGACGGATGGGCGAGCGCGCTTTTTACGTCGATGCTTTTGTAGCGCCTGAGTACGTGATGCGGCGTTTCTCAAAAAATTTGGACGAAAGCGAAAAATTGCTGGCGGCGCGCGATTCCGTCGAGAAAACGCAGTACGCCGTGAGTACGGGCGTGCGCGCTTCGATGGTTTTTGGCAACGGATTGACCGTGCGGACGGGGTTTGTTTTCAACCAAATAAATGAGCGGGCGCACTTCGATTCGCTTGGCGTCGGTAGCATCACAACGACCTACAAAGAAGTGATTTTGCCAAATGGACTACGCGATACCGTTAATACGATTATCACGGTTGTGGACGGTATTTTTCGTAAAAATCGCCGCAATCACTACCGTTCACTCGATATTCCGCTCCAAATTGGCTACGAAATGCCGTTGAAAAACGGTTGGACTTTCAGTTTCAACGGTGGCGTCAATGTCAATATTACGGCTTGGCAAAAAGCCGATATTGTTGGTGCCGACTTGCGTCAATCCACGGTTTCGAGCGGTATTAATGCGCCAAATCCCGTTTTTCGCACGCGACTTGGCATGAGTTTGACGGGTAGTGTTGCGGCGTATCGACAGTTATTGAGCGGTTTGGAGTTGGTCATTGAGCCGTCGATTCGCTATGGTTTGCAACCGATTACACGGACTGATTACGCTTTGAAACAACAGTATTCGACGGCGGGTTTGATAATTGGCTTGCGTCTTAGACTTTGAAGTTTGAAGTTTGAAGTTTGAAGTTTGAAGTTTGAAGAAAAAGACCCCTCAGTATGAAAGGCATTTTTGACATAAAAATCTCAAAAATCAAAGCACAAATGCTGAATTTGGCACAACTTGAAACTTTAAAGTTCAAACTTC
>JAYUKJ010000025.1:0-1846 GCA_043764555.1 Saprospiraceae bacterium | reverse complement strand
CTAAAATCGGGAGTATTCTAAAGTTTTTTTCTCGGTAGTCAATCACTTTTTGAATGTCTCTTTCGCCTTTTCTCAAAAAACGCGGGTGCGGCTGAATGATGGCATCAACGATGCTATTAATCGGAATATCGCGGATAAGGGCGCGTCGAACATCGCCGTCTGTGAGCGAACCGATGAGTTTATCGTCTTTATCGACAATAAATAAAATGGCGTCGGAAGCGAGTACATCCAATTTAATGAGTGCCGCTTTTATCGAACTTCCCGAAAGAATGAGGTGGTCTCTATAGTTTCGCATGGTTTTTTTTGAGGATTGAAATGATATTGTCCGCTACATTTGGTTTGTAATAAACGTTTTCGCCCGTGAAATCACCTAAAGTCTGCGCTTTTTTGGATGCCTCGATGATGTCTGATGCCGTGAAAGCAGTGTCTAAAATATTGGCACTTTGAGCGCGTCCTTTTTGTCGGTCGCCGACGTTTACAACGTATTTTTTAAACGAAGCGGCTTCAATTATCCCGCTTGATGTGTTGCCAATTAAGAATTTAGCGTAGGTCATTGCGGAAAAATAATTAACCTTTCCGAAATTTTCTATTAAAATAATATTAGCTGGATAAGCCGCTTTTAAGGCTTCTTTCGCTTGCCGATAAACGGTTCCCATAGTGTCCGCGTTCGGCATCGTAATCACCAAATTAATATTTTGTGTGATGCTTGATAGGGCGGTTTTCATGGCTTCTGCATAAGCGATGTTGCCGTTTGAAGACACTGTTTCAGGTTGAAAAGTGACCAAGGCGAAGTCTTTTTTGGGAATATTAAATGTGCTGTAAAACGTATTTTCCTCAATTGCTTCAAATAAATGACTGTTATCCAAACTTAGGGACCCCTCAGTATAAACGCCTTTTTCACGCTCAATTAGCTCAATTACGCGCTTTTTATAGGCTTCCGTCGCCGTAAAATGAAGCGCAGCCGCGAGCGTTATTTGATGTCGATAAATATTGTCAATCGCGCCTAAGGTCGTTTCGCCGCCGTGCAAATGCGCGAACGCTACACCGAAAGGAATACCCGCTTGAACCGCCGCACTCATCTCAAATCTATCGCCCAAACATAAAACCAAATCATACCTGTTGTTCGCCCAAAAGTCGGCAAATTTCAAAGCTGTTAAACCATAAGCCGTTGCAATTGCTTGTTCATCGTCGTTCGTGATTAACGAGCTAACCGTATGAATTGTCTTGTAATTACCTTTCGTTATTTCATCAAGTGTAAAGCCGTGAAATTTAGACAGATGCGTCCCAAAAGCAATGATTTCTACCTCAAAAAATGCATCTATTTTCAGCTTTTGAAGCAATGGCAGATAGATGCCGTAATCGGCTCTTGAACTTGTTAAAACGCCAATTTTCATAGAATATCGCTCCAGTTAAGTTTGGCAAATGCCGCGGTATCTGCGGTCAACGTCCGACCAATTACGCCTTTCCAATAGATAGCCGAAATGCCATCGCCAGGTCTAAGGGGAATCACGTCGTTTTCAGTTATAACATGACCTTTTTTAAGGTTTTTTGCCAAATGAATGCTTTTTCGAGCGATGGATTTGTTTTTTTCTTCGCTCGGACTTGCTTCTTTTCGACCGCTTCCGTTAATCGCTTTTTCGATATTTCTAATGGCACTCACCATGTCTTTCAACTCTTTTGGTTCCAAAGAAGCCTTGTGGTCTGGCCCCGCCATATTTCTATCTAACGTAAAGTGTTTTTCAATAACTGTTGCTCCTAAAGCCACGGCGGCAGTCGGTACTTCTATGCCCAAAGTATGGTCGGAATAGCCGATTTTCACGCCAAATGCTTGTGAAATCGTCAACAT
>JAYUKJ010000024.1:0-1847 GCA_043764555.1 Saprospiraceae bacterium | reverse complement strand
CGTATTCAATGTCCTCTTTTGCGGGATTTGTATCATCAAAACGCAAGTTAGTATTGCCGCCGAATTTGAGCCCGAGACCGAAATTGAGGCAAATAGATTTAGCGTGACCTATGTGCAAATAGCCGTTTGGTTCGGGCGGAAAACGGGTCAAAATGGTGGTATGCTTACCTGTTTCGAGGTCTTCGGCAATAATTTCTTCGATGAAATTGAGCGATTTTACTTCTTCCATGTTTTTAATCGGACTGGACGTTTGACAATTTGAAGCGCAAAAGTAGGGTAAAAAAGGCAGTGAAAAAAGTTTTGAAAAAAAAAATAGAAAAGCCTTTTTGGGTGGTGACGTCAAAAAGCCTTAAAAACACGTGTTTTTAAGGCTTTTTGGCATCTGATACTGAGGGGTCCTAAAAATCTCAAACCCATCGAATTATGCAAAAGCGGTTCTTTGCAAAGGGGGTAGCGTATATTTCTTAGCGACTTGTAATGGCGTAATTTCAGGCGTAAAAAAACTAATATTTAAGGCACGTTCAAGGCTTGCCAATGTTTCTGGCTTGAAATCATGCTTACCACTTAGCCATTTTGTAATGGTTGAAGTGTTTTGCTCTAACTGTTGGGCAAGGTCTTTTTTACTCATTTTCCTTTCCGCAAGTACATCCGCTATTTTGCACGCAATGACCATGCGGGTTTCTATTTTGGCAGATTCCACGGAGTCAACACTTGCCAAAAGTTCACTTAAAAGTGGACTGTGGTAGTCTTCGGCTTTTAATTTTTCCTCAATTTTGGTTGTCATATCTATAAAATTAAAATGTTAATTTGACATAGGATTCAATCTAAATCATCATCGAAATCGAAAATTAAGTCGCCAATCAATTCCATCTCATTGCTTGAACGCTTTATTTCTCGATTCCGTATTCTTTTGTCTATTTCATTTGCGATAAAACGAACTCGATTTACTTCTTTCGCAAGTATGGGGTCGTCTTGCCATTTGGCGACTGTTTTCCAACCGCCTCCACCTAATAAAACGAGGCAATTGTCCATTCTAAAACAGTAAAGCCGTAATTGTTTTGAAAAGAAAGCATAAACACCTTCTCCGATTTTAATGCCTTCATATTTCTTAAAAAGATCTTCTCGTGCGCCCGTTTTGTCCGACATGGTCTGTATTTCAGCCAAAATATTTTTCAGTTCATCCAGATGAGTTGTTTTAGTATTTTCCAAAAATTGGTCAAATAACGTCGTTTCTTCATCCGGTAGGTAGGCTGTATAAAAAGTGGTGCGGCGTCCTGAAATTTGTGGAAGTTTGACTATTTTAAAGTTGAATTTCATGTATGTATTGAATTGCGTGCAAATTAGTGGTTTCGTTCAATAGTGAGTTTGTTTTTAGTGGAAGTTTTCCGCAAAGTTATTAATTTGTCATTGTTTTTTAGTTTTATTTGTGTGAACAAATTTGTGGTATCTTTTTTAATTCGGATGATAAAAATAATATAGAACGCCAAAAAAGCCTTAAAAACACGTGTTTTTAAGGCTTTTTGGCATTTTATACTGAGGGGTCTCTTTTTTGATTAAAAACGCGCTGTAATGCCGCCTAAAATATTCAAACCAAAATTAGGATAATTCTGCCAGCGTTGACGCTTCAAATTCAACAAGAAAACGCATCTTAAAACTTATAACTAATCTATAAATGTTATAATAAAAATATTTATTTTTGTTATTTGATAAAACTCATTTCATAATTAGTTGGCAATCAGTCATATGAGTATGAATCACAATAACAACTGAATAAAAAATATTTTCCATATTAGGAAAATCAGAATTTAACACCTTACCTTTGAATTATGAAATCACAAAAACATACT
>JAYUKJ010000023.1:0-1849 GCA_043764555.1 Saprospiraceae bacterium | reverse complement strand
ATGCCTAAAATCATGGTAGAACCAAGTGCCAAAGACCTTAAAAATGGGCAACAAGTTCAGTTTTTACGGCATGGTTATTTCTGTTTAGACCCCGATAGCGAAGGTGGGCATTTGGTTTTCAATCGGACAGTAACGTTGAAAGATTCGTTTAAAAAATAAGAAGTTATGGGAGATAAGTTATGAGTAAGGAAATTAAAAATTAAAAATTATGAATTAAAAATTTGCAAACGACTCACTGTCAATGAATTGCAAATCAAAATTGTTCACTTTATTCGAGTGTATAACAAATTCACCTTTTATCGTGAAATAACTTTCCAAAAGTTTTAAACTTTTGGAAAGTTGAAGCCTAAAAGACAATTTGTTATGCACTCCTTTATTCTATTTCAATTCCTAAGTGAAAAGTTGCACCAACTTATCACTTTTCGTTTATCACTTTTCACTCGTTTTTCACGCCCATTTTCCCCCACGTTATTGCTAAAGCGAAGCCTGTCAATAAATCCCAGATGCCGTACCATGCCGCCACGAGTGCCATGCCGCCGAGTCCATCGAAGAAATTGAAAATGACGATGAGTGCCAAAGTAACGTTGTGAATGCCCGTTTCAAAAGTAATCGCTCGACGGTCGGATTCGGCTAAACCATTGATTTTGGCGAAGTAATAGCCGCCAGATAATGCTAATGCGTTCAAAACAGCGACGACTAAAAATACCTGCCCGACGTACTCTTTTATGTTTTTGATGTTCGCCAGCAATGCGCCGATAATCAATCCGAAGAATAAAATCATCGAAATCGTTTTAAATGGCTTGTAGATTTTCTCGGTCAAAGCGGGGAAATTCTGTCGAACCGCCATGCCCAAAACAAGCGGCAATAAAATCAATAAACCGACTATTTTTGCCATTTCAAATGGGTCGAGCCGAACGTCGCGTTGCAAATTAGAAATATTTGGAATCAATTTCGCGCCCAACCAAATGTACAACGGCATTGTTACCATGCAAACAATGACCGAAATTGACGTCGTGGTTATCGCCAAAGCGGTGTTACCTTTCGATAAATAGGTCGAATAATTGGAATTATTGCCGCCAGGACACGCCGAAATTGCCACCAATCCGAGCGCAACCGACGGCGGTGGATTGAAAACAAAGACCAAAATGATGGTCATAATCGGCAATAAAATCAACTGAGCAATCATTCCCACGATGGCGGGTTTGGGGTTTTGCCAAAGGCTTGCAAAGTCTTCGCGGCGAATATCGAGCGCGATGCTGAACATAATGAGCGCCAAACAGATGTTCAAAACCATCAAATTGTCTTGGCTAAAATGGATTTTTATTGAATCAATGGATTCCATGATTTTTCGTTTTAGTTGTTAAAGTGTCCACTGATTTTCGCAGATTGACACCGATTAAAGCCGAAAGAAAGTTCATTAATTCAACATTATAGCCTTTTAAATTATCAACTTTTAAACATACACATTCGTTCTACTTTGATACTCTAAAATGGGCATCTAAAAAAGTAGCCAACGGCGCTTGCTCCATTGGCTAATAGTCGTCAACTTGCTAACTTAAAATGTGCTTTACGGAGCAAGTTCCGTGGGTACTTTTCTTAGAGTGCCAAAGTTGAGTTAGGTAGGTATTTTTAATAATTTACTCACTAAGGTGAGCTTGTAAATGATAAATTTGGGCTTGCGTTTTATACTGATGTCCCCTCGGTATTTTTAACATTTTCAGACACTTTTGAAGCAACAATCACGGTATATTTTAAGTTTTTTTTCTAACTATTTATGGCTATTAAATTCAATGAAAATTTGTGTAATCCGCGGTTAGAAAAACCTTTATTTTTTCCGTATTTGCATAAA
>JAYUKJ010000022.1:0-6155 GCA_043764555.1 Saprospiraceae bacterium | reverse complement strand
AACAATATGGCTGGACAAACGCCTCCAAATCCCTCAAATACTGAGGGGGTCGAACCAAACGACTCAACACCACGCTTCATGCCCGTCGATACGTCCGACACGAGCGACTTTATTCGCATCACGCCTTCCGAAGATATGACGGTTTGGCAAAGCGGCGACGCGTGGCCGCAACCAAAATGGCTCGCGCAAACGCGCCGGCAAAAGCCAAAAGAAACGAGTAGCTACCGCGATTTTTATCTCAACAGCCTGCGCACGCGCTATTTGGAACTCGAAGCCGATTTTCGGACGGGTTACAACAATTTTTACCACTCCAAATATATGGATTTGAACACGGCGCAACTCGTTATTGGGTATTTGCAAGCCGCGAAAAAAGCCCTCGAAGGACAGGACGGTGACATTATGGACATCGTGACGATGCTCAATCTTGCCGACCAAGGCATGGTGGGCATTTATCCGCCGCACGTGGCGAAAGCGCGCGCGTTGGGCATTGGCGCTGAACTCAAAGCGCAAGGCAGTCCGTGGGGCGATTTTTTGTTGACCGAAGCAGTTGACCCGAACCAAACGCTCGGTGGTTTGCGCGCGGCACTCGAAAAAACCAAGCAAGCCATGAATGAGGCGTCTCAATCTGCCTTGATTTCGACAGGTTTGCAAATCGAACGCCTGAAAACGTCTTGGATGTGGAGCTTGATTGTCCTCGCTATCGCGCTGTGCTTTTTGCCGATGATGGTCAATTATGACGATACTTTTTGGAAAGCAACGGCCATTGACAAGGTTCAAAATACCTATTGGCAGCCGTGGTATGTGGCGGGTTGCATGGCGATTTTCGGCGTTGGCGGCGCATTTTTTAGCAGTTTGATGCAAGTGCGGACGACGAAATCGAGCCTAAGCGATTTTCAGGAAAAACAAAAAGACAGCCAACTCAAATTGGCCGTCGGCGCGATTGCCGCTTTGATAATGTTCATCTTTCTGTCGTGGCAAATCATCCCCGGCGTGGAACTTAAAAACGCGGGTTCGTTCTTGTTTTTGGCATTCGTAGCGGGTTTTTCGGAGCGTTATTTTCTGCGTATCTTGAATATTGAGGACGAAGGCGCTACGCCGTTGCCCTCAAAACCTGCGCCTGTTTCGATGGCGCGCCCGTCAATTGAGCCGCAAGACGCGACTGATGTGGCACACGCAGACGTGAGCAATGAGCAAGTAAATCAGTAGTTGGTTTTTTAGATTGGGCAACTTAAAAAAAAAACCAATCTGGAGACATATTAAAACGTCGGCGTGGTTTCATAACCGCACCGACGTTTTTTTATGCACCTTTTAAAAAGTTTAAAATTTTTCTAAAGGTGTAATATATTTAAAATCAATTTTTTATGTTAAAAATAGGACCCCTCAGTATAAAGCTGATTTTTTGAAGAAAACACGTGTATTTTCAATAATTTTCAACCGACAGCATGACCAAAGTGCAAGCAATTTCGGTTTCAATGCCCTGCGCTTTGGCTAATTTGACCAAATCCCAATTTTCGGTACCCGGATTAAAGATAATGCGTTTGGGTTTTAAGGATAAAATATAATCGTAATATGGTACTTGATTATCGGGATTTACGTATAAAGTGACTGTATTGATGCCTTCATACTGAGGGGTCCCTTTTTCAATCGGCAACCTGTCTATCTCGCCTTTTTTCTTTCCCACAAGCACGATTTCATGCCCCGCTTTTGTCAACCGTTGCGCAGCTAAGTAGGCGTAGCGTTCAGGATTAGGCGTTGCGCCGAGAATGAGCGTCTTTTTCATATGCTATTTTAATTTATAGTATTATCACTTTACTTTTGCTAAAAAAGTGGCGTTCCATTCCACGTCGTAAGAGCGCGTCGGAATTTCTCTAAAATTCAATTTTACGCGCAAAGTGTAGCGTCCGTTGCCGTCAATGAGCAATTTCCGAAGGTCGGAATTGAGCGGAATGAGCGGAATTTGGCCGCTACTGAGCTGCACATCTTCGTTGTAAAAAATCACTTTTTCCGAAGCTGCCGACACTTGATTGTCAAAAACCGACACTTCCACGCGCCGAACGAGCGCCAAATTGCCGTCGCCGTTGAAAATAAGGCGAATATTCATGCTGGTTGGCACAATTTGCGTGATGCGTTGAGCCGAATCGAGGTTGCCCGCTCGGAAAAATTGAGCGGTATCAACGGCAATATTTTTAAACAAAAAAATGTGCGTTTCAAACGTACTTAACCCGACGGGAATCGTGAACGGTTGCCGATAAATCATGTCAAAATCTTTAGCCGTTTTCGTAAAAACGTCGTCAACCTTGCGGCAACCCGCCAAAAAAGGCAGTAAAAACAGGAGTAATTTTATATTTTTCATACGTTAAAAACGTTGCTAAACAACATTAATTTTGACTCTTGAATTTTTAATTCAAAAAAAAACGGACCCCTCAGTATCCAACACCTTAAAACGCGCAAAAAGCTCTTCGGAGTACCAACCCAATTCCCGCGTTTTTTTCACAACTTCCGCGTGATAACGGCTTTTGTAAGCGTAATCCATCATCGCTTTGCCCGATGTCCAAAGGCTGAAAGTTGCTTGTTGAATCAACGGCAATTCACCAACGCCGACGCTGAAAAGGCGTCCTTCGGCGGTTTCAATCGACCGACTCGTTTTGGGGACATACTGCCAAAAACGGTATAAAAATGACGGTTTTATCGTGGCCCGCGTCAAAACGGCGACCGATTCGTTGGCATCAAACGGCGCAGAAACCGTGAACGGCGTTTCGCCATCCCACAATCCATGTACCATTGTTGGCTGCAAATAAACGGTAAATTGTTCAGCCGCGTGGTTGTTAAACGTTTGAAATAACGTATTTTGTTTGAAAAAGTCTCGAGCAGACCCCTCAGTGTCCCATGCTCCAAGCCAGCCGTAAACGCCCCAATTTGGTAGAATCGAGAAGCCATTGTCACCGCCCGTTCCGAGCATTTTGCCGAAGGTCAAGCCTTTCGCAGCGCCTTTTTTGAACGGTCGGCGACCCATTTGGCTGAACGCCCAAAAGCGATTGGCGAAGCCCGTAAATCGAAAAAGTGTAACCGTAACAATTTGTTTTTCCATGAAATAAGGAACAAACAGGCGGGTTTAAAGTTGTATTTCGACAATCTGTTTTGAGAAAATTTTCTACTTTAGCGCCTTGATTTTACTAAATTTTAAGACATATAAAAAATATATAAATGCATAATCGACTCTTTACCCTTGTTTTTCTACTCATTGCGTTGCAAACGACGGCGCAAAATAACCCCAAACGGGAATTTCGCGCGGCTTGGATTGCCCATGTTGCAAACATCGATTGGCCGAGTTCAAAAACATTGACCGCCGAAGCGCAACGTGCGGAATTCGTTGCCATTTTGGACCACCACAAACAAGCGGGCATGAATGCCGTCGTTGTTCAAGTCCGCGCGGCGTGCGATGCGACTTATCCGAGCGACATTGAGCCGTGGTCGGAGTGGTTGACGGGGCAACAAGGGCGCGCGCCAAATTACGACCCGCTGGCTTTTATGATTGCCGAAACCCACAAACGCGGTATGGAATTTCACGCGTGGTTCAACCCGTACCGCGCGGTTTTGAACGCCAATTCGTCAAATATTGCGCCGTCGCACGTGACGAATCAACATCCCGAGTGGATTCAGACCTACAACACCGTTCGCGTGCTTGACCCTGGACTGCCCGCGGTACGGCAATACGTGATTAGCGTCATCATGGATGTCGTGCGGCGCTACGATATTGACGGCGTTCACTTTGACGATTATTTCTATCCGTACCCGCAAACAGGGTTCACATTTGCCGACGATAACACCTTCGCGGGGAACAATCGCGGTTTTACGGATAAGAACGATTGGCGCCGTGACAACGTGGATTTATTGATTAAAAACGTGGCGGATAGCATTAAAAGCGTGAAAAAATACGTCAAATTCGGCATTTCGCCCTTCGGCATTTGGCGCAATCAATCCACGAGTCCCGACGGTTCAGCAACGAGTGGCTTGGAAAGTTATTCGGCGATTTACGGCGATTCGCGCAAGTGGCTGCGGGAAAATTGGGTCGATTACATGGCACCTCAACTGTATTGGAGCATCGGTCTCGCGGCGGCGAATTATGCCGTTCTCACGCCGTGGTGGTCCAATAATGCCAACGGCCGACACATATATATAGGTCAAGCGGCGTATAAAATCAACAACGGCGGCAGTGATGCCAATTGGTTGCAGCCGACAATGATGCCGAGCCAACTGCGACTTAATCGTGCGACCCCCTCAGTATTGGGCAGTATTTTTTACAATACGACGACCCTGCGCGCCAATCCGTTGGGCATTGTTGATTCATTGAAAAATAATCTATACAAAACGCCCGCGCTCATTCCAACCATGCCTTGGAAGGACAATGTAGCGCCAAATGCGCCGACTAATTTGACGGCAACCATCAACGCCGCGCAATCTTCGGTGACCTTGCGTTGGACCAAACCGACTGCTGCTGTGGATGGTGAAACCGCCAATTCTTACGTGGTTTATCGTTTTTTGACTGGTGAAACAATTAATTTGGAAAAAACCGCCGCCATCCGAATGATTACGACCGACACGACGACCAATTTTGTCGATGCTTTCGCCAATCCTGCGGCCTTCGTTTACGTTGTGACGGCGGTTGATAGGTTGCACAACGAAAGTGCCGTTTCAAATAATGTGGCAGTTGGCACGACGCGGACGGAAGATGTGGGCGTGAAAAATCGGTTTGAACCCAACGTGCCGAACCCGTTTAGCGACGTGACGACGCTGCGTTATTCGATTGGTCAAGCGGGTTTGGTTCATCTGAAAATTGTCGATATGACGGGCCGACAAGTCGCTGATTTGGTCAATGAGCGCCAAACGGCGGGCGATTATAGCGTGGAATGGCGCCCAAATGCGCTCACTTCGGGCGTTTACATCGCGATTTTGACGTCGGATAACGGCTTGTCCATAACGCAGCGCGTGGTTTGCAGCCGTTAGGGGAATTAAAAATTAAAAATTAAAAATTAAAAATTGACAAGCGGCTGAAAATCAATCTATTATAATCTTAAATCTGTTACTTTATCATTGCATCATTCCTAAACTAAACGGTGATTTTTCTGTTTATTTATAAGATTTTAGAATGACATTAAAAGTAGTCGGCAACTTTAGTTACCGCTTTTAATATCTTGATTTTGAATTATTTAGCGGCAACTAAAGTTGCCGACTACATCTAACCGCTGCCAAAATTTTAAAGCAGAAAAAATGAAAAAAAATATCCTTTTCGCCTTTTTACTTTTTATGACGACTGCCGCGTTCGCGCAATCTAAAGTTGTCAAGAAGAAAAAAACGGCTTCACCAAACGCTTGTCTTGCTATGCCGAGTTCCACTGAATCTGCCTCAAAAAACGTGCTTGGCACCACGCTTCAACCGTGTTGTACGACCACAATGACGGGTTTTTATCGCAACGGTCGCTGCGAAACGGGACCGAATGATGCGGGTGTTCACGTCGTTTGCGCGCAAGTGACGGACGCTTTTTTGCAATATTCAAAGTCAAAGGGCAATGATTTAATGACGCCTTTTCCCGCCTACGGGTTTGCGGGTTTGAAAGCGGGCGACAAGTGGTGTTTGTGCGCGTCGCGTTGGCGCGAAGCCTACGAAGCGGGCGTTGCGCCGCCGATTTTTTTGGAATCCACGCATGAAAATGCCTTAATGTTCGTGACGTTGGACGCGTTGAAGAAGAATGCGATTGATTTTAAAGTGCATTGACGCTTAGAAATTGGACAACTGATTGGACGAATTAAACAGATTTAGGACCCCTCAGTATTCTTACAAAAAAATCATCATTCATTACTTTCTATTCACACCCGACAAAAACGGGACGAACCTGAATTTTTCAAACGTTTTTTCTTCAAATGCCGTTTCCGACGTCCGCGTAATGGTCAACATATGTTGCCCTGTTTCGTCACCGACGGGAATAACCATGATGCCGCCGACGGTCAATTGTTGCCGCAGAGCCTCAAATACTGAGGGGGCCGCTGCGGTCACAATGATGCGGTCGAAAGGTGCAAATTCGGGCAATCCTAACGAGCCATCGCGGAAAAAAGTCCGAATATTCGGCAATTGTAAGTCTTTTAGGAAGGTTTTAGTCG
>JAYUKJ010000021.1:0-6159 GCA_043764555.1 Saprospiraceae bacterium | reverse complement strand
ATTGAAAATAATGCTGCAAAAACGTTTGACAGTCAAATAAATACGCCCTTCAACGAAGCAACCGCCGCATTCTCGGGCGATTTTACAGATATGTTTTTTACCAAATCGGGCGGCGAAGCGGAAGCCATTCAAACAACAAAAATTTATTATTCCAAAAAGGTTGGCAACTCGTGGACAACGCCCGAAGCGCTGCCTTTTTGCAAAGAAAAAATAAATTATTCGACCCCCTCAGTATCGAAGGACGGAAAGACGCTTTTTTTCGCGTCAAACGACGGCGAAGGTTGGGGCGGCTACGATTTATATGAGTGTAAAAAAACAAGTGACGGCTTCGTTGAGCCTAAACTCATCGGGCGTTCGTTGAACACGCAGGGCAACGAAGCCTACCCTTACGCGGACGGCGACACGCTCTATTTTTCGTCGGATTACCACACGGGCATGGGCGGCTACGATATTTTTAAGACATATCGCTTAAAAGATGGCGGTTGGTCGGCACCGCAAAACATGAAATTTCCGATTAATTCAGGCAGTGACGATTTTGGCTATACCCTTGACAATCAATCCCTTAAAAGCGATGGCGTTATTCAACAAGGCTATTTTACGTCGAACAGAATCGGTGGAAAAGGCGGCGACGATATTTATAAATTTGAACAAAAGACGCCCCTTCCCCGCCCTGTCGTCGTGGTTCCCGATAAGCCAAAAGCGGCTAAAATTGAGTATAAAAACTATTTAGATATTATTGTTTTAGAAAAAGTGTTCCAACTCACGGACAATCCAAATTCTAAAATTTTGGGCAGAAAACCATTGCCCGATTCTAAAATTTCGGTGTTGATTAACGGAAAAAAGCGCGAATTGACCGTCAATACTGAGGGGTCCGTTTCGTTGGAATTAGACGCCGATACGGACTATAATTTGACAGCTTCGCACGCGGAATATTTGAACAATTCGGGCAAATTCACGTCGCGTGGCTTGGGCAAAGACGCCAATAATCCCATCCAAAGATTTGAAGTTGAAATCGTTTTAGATAAGATTTATCGCAATAAAGAAATCACGTTGGATAACATTTATTACGACTATGACAAATGGGATATTCGCTCCGATGCACAGCCGACTTTGAACCGTTTGGCAGAAACATTATTGGAAAATCCAAGCATCCGAATTCAATTGTCGAGCCACACCGATTGCCGTGGAAAAGAAGAATATAACGGCGTTTTAAGCCAAAAACGCGCGGAATCTGCCGTAGAATTCCTCATTTCTAAAGGCATTCCGACCGAGCGTTTGACGGCAAAAGGCTACGGCGAAAGCAGTCCCGCAGTGTCTTGCGAATGCTCGAAATGCGCAGAAGACCAGCATCAAATCAATCGAAGAACGACGTTTAAAGTGTTGGAATAATTTCAACGAATTCAACGTCGGCGAGGTTTTAAACCTCGCCGACGTTAGTATAAAAGCCGTCCCGTTAGCTAACGGGACGGCTTTTATACTGAGGGGTCTTATTTCGACAAAACAATTCTTTCCACACCTCAATAATTCCCCGTTTTTCTTTGAAATATGCTCACGCTGTCTAAATTTACGGCTTTGAAATAACCGTTCACCTTGAATCTTTAATAAATTGATAATCAAGTATTTATATGAAAAATTTAAATCGTAAAGTCGGTTTTCTATGCGCTTTTTTGCTTGTTATTCAGGCAAATGCGCAAATGTCTAAACCTTTTGCGGAGCCAAATCCTGTTCCCTCAACGCCCGCAAATGAGCGGATGAAAGGCGCCGAAACACGCAAAAAAATGGGCGAAAACTCCCTCTTCAAAAGCGTGAAATTCCGCGAAGTTGGGCCGACGGTTCAAAGCGGGCGCATTGTCGATGTCGATGTCAATCCGAAGGACCCCTCAGTATTTTACGCTTGTTACGCCTCGGGCGGCTTGTGGAAAACGACCTCAAATGGCTCCGAATTCACGCCAATTTTCGATAAAGAAGCCGTTATGACGATTGGCGACGTGGCGGTCAATTGGGATAAAAACATTATATGGCTTGGCACGGGCGAGAACAATTCGAGCCGCTCGAGCTACGCGGGTTTAGGTATGTATAAATCGACGGACGGCGGCAAGACTTGGCAACAATCGGGTTTGGCGGAAACGCAACACATCGGCAGAATTGCTTTGCATCCGACCGACCCGAACACGGTTTTCGTTGCTGCTTTGGGACATTTGTATTCGACAAATAAAGAGCGCGGCATTTTCAAAACGTCGGACGGCGGCAAAACGTGGAAAAATACGCTGTTTGTCGATGACAATACGGGCGCAATTGACGTGGTTGTCGATGAAAAGGACCCCTCAGTAATTTACGCCGCAATGTGGTCAAAAGAGCGCCGCGCGTGGAAATTTGACGGTTCGGGCGCCACTTCGGGCATTTATAAATCAACCGACGGCGGCGAAACTTGGGCATTAATGACGCCTAAAAATTCGGGTTTTCCGACGGGCGCCGATGCGGGTAGAATAGGTTTGGCATTAGGTCAAAAAGAGGGCAAAACCATCGTTTACGCCGTCATTGACAATCAAGGAGCGAAGCCTAAAAGAGACGTTAAAACCACGGAAGAAGAAGGTCTGAAAAAAGAATTATTCAAGACAATCACGAAGGCTGATTTTTTAAAATTAGATAAAAAACAACTGTCTAATTACTTGAAAACCAACGATTTTGGCGACAAATTAAAAGTTGACAATTTGTTTGATTTGGTAAAATCGGATAAAGTCAAACCCGTCGCTCTGTTCGATTTTGTTGACGCGGGCGACGACGGTTTTGCGAATCGAAACGGCATAAAAGGCGCCGAAGTGTATCGGTCGGACGATGCGGGAAAATCGTGGACAAAAACGCACGAAGGGTCGATTGACGACTTGTTTTTTACTTATGGATATTACTTTTCGCAGATACGTGTTTCGCCGTCAAATGCCGATAAACTCTACGTTTTGGGTTTTCACGCCGTGACGTCGGACGACGCGGGCAAAACGTGGAAAAACATCGATAAAGACAATGTGCATCCCGATCATCACGCGCTTTGGATCAATCCGAACCGCGCAGGACACATCCTAAACGGCAACGACGGCGGCTTGAATATGAGCTACGACGACGGTAAAACGTGGTTTAAACTCAACACACCCGCCGTTGGACAGTTTTATCACGTCAACGTTGATATGGCAGAACCGTATAATGTTTACGGCGGTTTGCAAGACAATGGCGTTTGGTTTGGTTCGTCGAAATCGGCGCCGAACACGGATTGGCACGAGTCGGGACAAGCGGATTTTAAGTCAATTATGGGCGGCGACGGGATGCAAACGATGATTGACACCCGCGACAATTCAACGGTTTACACGGGTTATCAATTCGGGGCGTCGTATCGTTTGAACACTAAAAACACGAATTCACGTGGGAAATCGATTACACCAAAGCACGAATTGGGCGAAAAACCGCTGCGTTTCAATTGGCAAACGCCGATTTGGTTGTCGGTTCACAATCAAGACGTTTTGTATTTTGGTGCCAACAAATTGTACCGTTCGTTTGACAAAGGCGACAATTGGGAAGCGATTTCGGAGGATTTGACGAAAGGCAAAAAGGCGGGCAACGTGCCTTACGGAACGCTCGCGAGCATTCACGAATCGCCGCTGAAATTCGGTTTGATTTACGCGGGTTCGGACGACGGACTGATTCACGTCTCGAAAGACGGCGGTAATTCTTGGCAAAAAATCAGCGATAAATTGCCTCAAAACTTGTGGGTTAGCCGCGTTCAGGCGTCGGCACACGACAAAGGGACGGTTTATGCGTCATTGAACGGTTATCGTTGGGATGATTTTAATTCATATCTGTACGCCTCAAATAATTACGGTGAAACGTGGGAAAAAATTGGCACCGACCTACCCGCCGAGCCGATAAATGTGGTGAAAGAAGACCCTAAAAATCCTAATGTGTTGTACGTTGGCACCGACCACGGTTTGTACATTTCGATTGACAAAGGTGCATCGTTTAACGTCATGGATAACAATCTGCCCGCGGTGTCGGTTCACGATGTGGTGGTGCATCCGCGCGATAAAGAATTAGTCGTTGGCACGCACGGACGTTCGATGCTCATTGCGGATATTTCACACATTCAACAACTTGACAATCAAATACTTGCAAAGGATATTGCGGTTTTTGACGTTAAGAAAATGAAACAAACAAATTGGGGTAAAAAGTATTCTAACTGGCAGGAAATGAAGCCGATTAATGCCGTTGTTCCGATTTACGCTAAAGCAAATTCTACGGCAACGATTACTGTCAAAGCGGGAAAAGATTTAATATTAAAATCCATCAAGACGGACTTGAAACGTGGCTTAAATTACGTTGACTTAGAGATGAATCACGACGAAAAAGGGGGCCTTCAGTATCAAGCGTATTTGAACGATAAAAAAGAAAAGGACGCCAAATCCATTGAGCTTAAAAAAGCCGACGACGGTAAATTTTATTTGCAAAAAGGGAAATACACGCTCGAAATAGAGCAAAATGGCGTGAAAACAGAAAAGGAATTGGTGATCGAGTAAAACGAGGACCCCTCAGTATAAAGCGTAAAAAAGCCGCGTTTCAGAGTCGAAACGCGGCTTTTCTACATGATGAGAAGTTGCACTTCTCAAAAATCTGAGTAACTTTGCGTGCATAAAAAAAGTTTAAAAATCTAATATCATAAAAAATGAAGCAAATTACTTTAAATATTGAAGAGCAATATATGGGAACTTTTTTGACACTTTTAAAGAGTTTAAATTACGTTAAAGTGGCAGAAAAGGTACAAAAAAAATCCTTTGAAACCCGTGCAAACGGCTTCAAAAGGATCGCCGAAGATGCTGAAATGCTTGATTTAGCCAATCAAGGCTTTGATGATTTAAAAACATTAACAGACAATTATGAAACAACGTGAAATTTGGTTTGCTGACTTAAATCCAACTAAAGGAAGCGAGCAATCAGGCATTCGTCCCGTGGTCATTATTTCGGGCGATACGATGAATGACAACGCAGGATTGTCCCTTATCTGCCCTTTATCATCGAAAATAAAGAATTATTCAGGTACGATTGTTTTGCTCAAAACAACTCAAAATGGTTTAACAAGCGATTCAGAAGTGCTTGTTTTCCAAATGCGCGTGATAGCAAAAGACCGTTTTTTAAACAAAATAGGTAAGATTACCGAGCCGCAGTTGCATGAAATTATTGATGAATTAAACGGACTTTTTGAAGTTTAATCAATAGACCGATGACGGTAAATTTTATTTGCAAAAAGGCAAATACACGCTTGAAATAGAGTTAAACGGCGTGAAAACGGAGAAAGAATTGGTGATTGAGTAAAAATGCGACCTCTCAGTATAAAGCGTAAAAAAGCCGCGTTTCGGAGTCGAAACGCGGCTTTTCTACGTCTCTATACTGAGGGGTCCTAATTCTTCTCGAAAAAGTATCAATTTCCTGATTTTTTTTTTATTTTGATTATCTTTGTCAATAAAATCGTAGCCGTTAAGCTTAATTTTCAATCAATTAAATTAAAAATATGTACACAACTTATCATTTAGCATCCGCACAAGAGGTCACTTCTGATATTTTAGATGCCATCAAAGCAACTTTCAAATCTAAGCCTATCACCATTATTGTTGAGGAAGACGAAGCGAATTTTGAGCTTACGACCGACATGATAACGGTTTTAGACGAACGACTGTCAGAAGACGAAACGCTCTATTTGACTGCCGAAGATTCCATAAATCAACTCAATAAAAAATATGGCTTATAAAATTATCGTCTCCCCACGGGCGCAAAAAGAAATTGAAAACGCCATTGATTATTATGCCTTATACAATGTTGATGCACCGACAAAATTTATCGGTACACTCAGGGAGGCATACGCTACTTTAACAATAAATCCTTTCTTGAACAGAGTTAGATACAAGAATATCAGAGCTTTAAGGTTAATCAAATTTCCTTATGCGTTGTATTTTGATGTCAATCAATCCAAGAATATTGTAAAAATACTTTCGTGTTTTCATAATAAAAGGAATCCCGACAAAAGACCCAAATACTAATTTATCTTAATATTTAGTTAAAGAAAATCTCAATACCCCCTCAGTATAAAGCGTAAAAAAGCCGCGTTTCGGAGTCGAAACGCGG
>JAYUKJ010000020.1:0-22752 GCA_043764555.1 Saprospiraceae bacterium | reverse complement strand
GTCGGCGGGGGACTATGCGGCGTATTCGATTTGAGATTGAAAAAGAGGACCCCCTCAGTATAAACCGCCAAAAAGCCTTGAAAATCAACATTTTCAAGGCTTTTTGGCGTTTAATTAATTTTCAATTGGAAATTAATTCCCAATTGGTAAATTAATGCCGAGTAACCATTTCGGCGATTTATCGATTTTCCCATCTTTAAATTGCCAATTGCAATCAACTCGAAAAGCGCGAAACAGTCCGTAGCCAATGTTATCGATGGCAAAACCTGCTTCTGCGTAATTGCCTGATTGTGGCGTATTTAGGTAGGCAAAACGCACAATTTCTTTGAAACCCAATCGGCGAATTAGCGGGATTTTACCCAATAAAAAACCTTCAAAATGGTGTTGCCAATGCGCCATAAAATGGTTGTCGGTCGTCGAAAATTGATAGAAAGGCAGACTCAAAAAACCTTGCATATAATTGAGTGCGTTCGCTAAACCCAGTTCATTGCCATTAAAATGTTTATAATCCATGAAAGACACGCGTTTTTTTGTCAAAAATCCGCCCACTTCGGCTCTGATTTCGGAATAGCCGAGCAAACCAACCGATAGGGACTGTTCCTCGACGCTCAACGTCATTTTCGTGAAATCGGCAAAGTCGGCACCGTTGCCAAATGCCTTTTGAAACTGCATTTTGAAGACGGGAAACTGCGGCGCTTCGTTGAATTTTCCGTGCGGATAAGTCGTGTATTTTTGGCGCGGCGTCCACGTCAAATTGAGGTCGGCGGTGACCGATTTTGGGTTTTGAAAAGCCACATTGTTAACGTCTAAAATGGGTTTATTCGGATTAAATAATTCCCCTTTTTTCCTAAAACTGTATTCGGTCGAATTATTGAGCGCCGCTCGTTCGGCGGCTTCTACGACGATTTTTCCCGTCAAACCGTTCACAATCTCGCGTTGAAAAGCGATTTTTGCGAATTTTTTGTCATAAACGAAGAGAATATGGCGTTTTTCGTACAAGGCTTGATACATCGCCCAACTTTGACTGATGGCATCTTGGTCGTTAAATTGTTGCACTTTTTGACCAAAACCAATTGTCAATCTATCCCTTTTGAATCGATTAAAAAGATAGGTGCCGTTGAGTTCGGCGCGCACTTTTTTCTCCCCAAAACTGTAACTTACTGAGGGGTCTATCCGCAGTTGTCCGTGGGTTTCGGCGAACATACTGTCCTTAAAATTCTTCGTATAATTGAACGGCAAACTGAGATTTAAGCCTTGAACGGCGTTAAAATTAATGGCTGATAGCGCCGAGGCAAAGCCAATTGTCGTGCTTTTATAATCATTTCGATAGGTGTAACCGAACAATAAATCCATGGGTTTGAACCGATTAGCGCGCCGCATCATCGAATCAATATAGGTTTTAGACCGATAAATGGTCTGAATTGAGTCTTTTCGATGGTAATCGCGCAGCTCTTCGCCCGTCAAAGGAATCGGTCGGATAGTTGCCCATTTTTCTATATCATTGTTTTTAGTTGCCTTCAAGGCTGTGAACAATTCGTTGTTGAAATATTTTTTTGGAAACTGCGGATTTAGGTTGTAATTGGTGAAAACACCCGTGAAAAAGCCTTTAAATTTGAACGTCAATATCTTAAATTTGAAGTCAAGTCGTTGACTAAAAACGCGCCACACATCTTTGTTTAATTTAACATAATTCTGTTGCAACCAAACCGTATCTACGATGTCTTGTTGCAAACTCCGTCCCGTCACATACAAATCAGTGGCGTATATATTCCATTGATTGTCAACAATATAAATAAATCCTGCCCAAGTTGGGTCTTCTTTTCTGATGGGAATAACTTCGATTTTATAGACGTTTTGGTCGTCAATCCGACTGCTCGAAATGAGTTTGTAACGGTAGTTGAGCAGCGCGTTTTCGGCAATCGGCGACATGATTTTGCGCGGCAAATCGTTGTTGAAATTTTCGTATAAATTGAAGTCAAATAAAGTTGCCCGATTGAAGCCAAAACCGTTGTTGTCGCCGCTCACTTTTGAGACAATGAGTTCTTCCTTTTTCTCATTGCCCGAAACATTTAATTTCGACACCGTTTCCGCCAAATACAGAATGCCGCTGCGCGTAACGGAGTCTAAACTGCCGTCCATGTCGCCAATTTTGCGCCCCATTATCTTCGTTGGCGCGTCAATAATGCGTTGCAAACCCTTGATATAAACGTCGCAACTGAACGATTTTACTTGCTTTAAAAAGTAACTGCGGTTCTCAATTGCCTTCCGCATAATGGGGTAGGCGGGGTCTTCGGCGTTCGATTTTATGACGACTTCGGAGAGTTCCACTTCTGCCAAATCGAGCGATACATCGCGCGTGGTTTTTCCCGAGACAACAACAGATTCTATTTTTTTAGTATGACCAATCAATTGATAAACAACGCGGTACGTTCCGTTGGGAATATCCAGAAAATAGGACCCCTCAGTATTTGCGGTTGTTCCGCGCGTTGTTCCTTCCAAATAGACGTTGGCAAAAGGCAGGATTTCGCCTTTCGCATTGGTGATTTTCCCCGTCAATTGCGCGTTTGCAATGAGCGAAAATAGGGTGAAAATAGGCGTAAAAGCGGCCGTCAATAAAGTGTTTTTCATTAGATTAAAATTGAATTTGAAAAGAAGATTTATAATTGATTTTATCCGCGATTAATTGTAAATCCGTAACTAAAAAGTCGTATAGCTAAGTAATGGCATTTGATTTTTAATTGTTTCGCGTAATTTAGTTCGTGAAACCTTCAAAAACGGCTTTTATACTGAGGGGTCCTTTCGTCACCGACAAAATTAGACAAACTTAATTTTGAGCCATAAGTAAATGATAAAATGCCTAAATTACTTGACGAAAGTGCATTTTTACGTGCTTTTCTAATTGCAAATAGGGCAATCGTTTTTTTCGCTCTTAGCGCTTTTGATTGTAACTTTGTGAAAAAATAGCGGTAATGAATTGTTTAAGAAATTGTAACTTTGAGTCATGAAAGAACTGAAACTTTTGCCAATTGGCGTCCAAACTTTTCTCAAAATGCGGAGCAATCCCTACGTGTACGTTGACAAAACGGAACACGCATATCGGCTTGCTTCGACCGAAGGTGCGTACTTTTTGTCACGTCCGCGGCGCTTTGGTAAGTCGTTGATGGTTTCGACATTAAAAGAGCTTTTCGAAGGCAATAAGCTGCTATTCAAAGATTTATGGATAGAAGATAAATGGGATTGGTCGAAGATTAGTCCCGTTATCCACTTATCCTTAGCCTCTGCTAATTATCAAGCGATGGGCTTAGAAAAAGCGCTAAGTCGTGAATTAACGCACGTGGCTAAAGCCAATAATATTGAATTTTCAGATGATTTATTAAAAAATCAATTCAGCGAATTGATTCAAAAACTTTATGAAAAATACGGCAAAGTCGTCATTCTGATAGATGAATATGACAAGCCAATCATCGATTATTTGGAAAAAGAAGACTTGCCTCAAGCCAAAGCAAATCAGAAAATCATGAAAACTTTTTATTCTGTTTTGAAAGATTTGGAGGCTCATATTCGTTTTCTTTTTATTACGGGCGTGTCCAAATTTTCTAAAGTCTCCATTTTTTCAGATTTGAATCATCTAAAAGACATAACGCTTCACAAGGGTTTTGCGACAATAACGGGTTATACGCAAGCCGAATTAGAGTCAAATTTTGAAGAGTACATCGACGCGTTAATGTCTTATCAGGACATGAGCCGCGAGGCGCTTTTAATTCAGGTAAAAGAGTGGTACAATGGCTTTAGTTGGGATGGTATTAACACATTGTATAATCCGTTCGGCACCCTCAATTTTCTTGACCAACAGGTGTTTAAGAATTTTTGGTTCTCGACGGCAACACCCACTTTTCTGGTTGATTTGATAAGAGAAAGGGGCGTTTTCAAATTTGAAAAAGAGTGGATTAATGACCTTGCGCTTGAAAAATATGACCTTGATAACCTTGATTTGGTGCCGCTTATGTTCCAAACGGGTTATTTGACGGTCAAAGAAGTAGATATTAAAAACGGTAATTTGCTTTTGGACTATCCGAATCGGGAAGTTCGGGATGGGATGTATCAGTTTCTATTGGATGATTTGACGCGCACGCAATACCGCAACAGTTCGGGTATGACGATTTTGGATTTAAGTAAAGCGTTTAATACCAACGATTTAGATACTATTCAGGTGATTATAAATTCACTTTTTGCCGATTTGCCCGCGCCTTTGTATGAATCCAAAAATCCTGATAAACGCAAGGAACTGGAATTCTCCGAGCGCTTTTTTCACAGCATCATCCACTTGATTTTCAAATATTTAGGCGTTTTTATTGAGTCCGAAGTTTATACGTCTTTGGGCAGAGCCGATTCGGTGGTGACGACGGCGACGCATATTTACGTTTTCGAATTCAAGTACAACCGCAGTGCTAAGGCGGCTTTTAGCCAAATTGAGCAGAAAAATTACGCGGAAAAATACCGCGCTACGGGAAAAAAACTGGTCGGCATTGGTGTCAATTTCAGCCACATCACGCGTCGGATAAACGGTTGGGTGCTTAAAGATTTGTAGATGTTAAAAAAAAACGATTGGCAACAAGTGAACATGGTTGTCGTTTTTTACGCGTTGTGGTTCCAAATTTGACGACAGCCTATTCAATAAAATTATTTCAAACTCATAATTACTTAAAATGCGCCGTTCTTACGCCTTAGGATTTTTCTTAATCCTTCAACATTTAGCCTTTTCACAAAACGTCGGCTACCAAATTAGCCCCCTCAGTACAAACCCCGTTTTGACGCGTTTTGTCGAAGCACCGCGTGCTGAGATGCCGCCGCCCGATTCCATCGACTTGCCTTTTATGGACGATTTTAGTTACGCAGGTCCTTATCCCGACCCGAACCTTTGGCTCGACCGCCAAGTGTTCATCAATTCGACGATGAGCGGCAACACCGCCCCGAGCATTGGCGTTGCCACCTTCGACGCAATTGGTCCGAATGGCAAGCCTTATCAACCCGTCGGCGGCCGAGTAGAAACGGCTGATACGTTGACTTCCAATTATATAAATTTGAAAAATTTTACTAATACAAGTGGAGCGCGCCAAAACCTCTCGGCAGCTGATAGCGTATATATGACGTTTTTTTTGCAACCAAAAGGCTTGTGTTACGCGCCGACGTCTGTGGATTCTATGCAGCTTGAGTTCCGCAATTCGGCGGGTGAATGGCGCGTTGTGCGGAGTTTTAAGGGCATTGCTGATTCATTGTTACGTAAAAATCCACGCGACACTTTACCACCTTTTGTTTATTACGCGGTGCCAATTACTGAGGGGTCCTATTTTTATGGAAAGTTCCAATTTCGTTTCCGCAACTTCGGCAGAACGGGCGGTATTTACGAAGTATGGCACTTAGATTATGTGAAAATCGCGCCTAATCGCCGCCTTTCAACCATTCGGAATTTAGATGATATGGCGTTCGTTGAGCCGCCACGCAGTCCATTAAAGCGTTACACGTCGATGCCGTGGCGCCACGCGAAGGTGAATCTTGCGGGCGAATTTCGGGATTCAGTTTACACGCGTTTGTACAATCACTTTGCGATTGCGCGGAATCCGACGAATACAAATTTGAAAATTACGACATCTGAAGGCACGACGCCCGTGGACAATTACACGTTAATTGATGGTATAAACGTGCCACCGAGCGTGTTTTTTCAAGCGGCTAAAATACAGCCGACGGCGGCGTACTTATTGTCATTAAATTCTATTTCATCTAACACGAATAACTTGACAATTACGACCGAAGAAAGTCTCGATATCAGTGGTCAAGAGAGCAACGACGGCGCAAAAGCGGCGCTTAGGAACGATAAAGTGAGTAGAACAACGCCGTTTAAAAACTATTTTGCCTACGACGACGGCACGGCTGAAATGCAATTGACGGCCGAAGGAGACGGTTTTTCGTCTGCAGTGCAATACAAATTTAATGTGAGCGATACGATTAGAGGTGTTCAATTTTTCTTTCCGTTTATCAACGGCAATGCCGTAGCGGGCGCTTTGTTTAATCTGAATATTTGGAAAGATTCGCTCA
Source organism: Saprospiraceae bacterium (assembly GCA_043764555.1). Taxonomy (GTDB): domain Bacteria; phylum Bacteroidota; class Bacteroidia; order Chitinophagales; family Saprospiraceae; genus JAAFJT01. Next base: position 16,659 of record JAYUKJ010000020.1, on the reverse strand, counting down.
ATACAAAGCCAATTTTCACGCAAAACAACGTGAAACCGTTCTATTTGACGCAAAAAGCCGACACTTTGCAAGGTTTTACGACTTATCGTTTGGAGACAAAAACGCGAAAAGATACGTTTATAGTCGTCCCTGCGGGCAATGTTTACATCGGTTGGCAAAACGTTGGTGACGTCAAAATTCCGATTGGACTCGACCGCAATAATTTGGATAAAGCACAATATATATACGAAAAAATTAGCGGTACGTGGTTGCCCATTACTCAAAAAATCGGGGCTGCCATGATTCGCCCGATTGTCGGCGGCGGTGTGCCTGTAAACAGCAGTGCCTTGAAAATCAATGAGTTACCGTTGTCTTCCGCTATGTCGATTTATCCTAATCCTGCGAGCGACCGTTTGTTTTTTGACATCAAAACGGGCATTTCAGAAAACTACGAGGTGAGCATTTTTAGCCTCATCGGAAGGCTCGAAAAGCGTGAAATATTGAGTGGGTCTGTTTTAAATATTTCAGATTTGGCGACGGGTGTTTATGTCCTGAAAATTAGAAATGTGGAGAACAATCGCGTGTTTAATCATAAAATTGTGGTTCAAAAATAGGCGTAAATGCGCTGATTAAACGCTAAAACGCATTAAAAATGCCCTTTATACTGAGGGGGCCTTAAAATATGACTATAATAAAAATATTAACGTTGAAGCGTCGAAAGGTGCTTCAACGTTTTTGTTTTTAATACATTTGCCGAAATTACCTTACCATAATTGTAACAGAAATAATAAGTCCCCGTATTAAGGTGTATTATTGATTGGAAATTATGGTCCTAAAGAATTTAGTAGCAAACTTGTAATTGTAAATGAAAAATTATTTCGGGGATAACCTGTATTACACGACGACGGCTTTTTCAAGAGAAATTTCGGCTATCGCAGAAAACGGTTTTGCGGACTTGGGTTTAACCCCGTCCGACGCTTATTTGATTATGTGCGTCAATGAAAAACCCAATATTCAACCGACTGAAATTAGCGAAAAAATCCTCCTTGCGCCGTCCACCATCACGCGCATGATCGAGAAATTGGAAAAACGCGACATCGTCACCCGCGCCACGGAAGGCAAATACACCTTCGTCGCGCCTACCGCAAAAGGTAAGGACATCTACGTTTTGGTTATCAAACAATGGGACGAAATCGGCAAGATTTTCTCTCAAAAACTCGGTGACTCAACCGTTTCGAGCCTCATCCAGTTCACGACTCAAGCGGCAGCCGTGCTTACGGTTCCGCCTAAAAAGAAAGGTAAATAAGGCATATTGTGCCTTAAAAAATGTTCTACAAGTTATCGCGTTGTTATTTTTGTTACGCCTTTTTATTTACGTAAAATAATTTTATTTTTACGTAAAATGGAAATTCTAAACAATTGACAATCAGTAATTTGTGGAACATTTTTGTTTTCGGACGCCCAAAAATAGGCTTTATACTGAGGGGTCCCTAAATTTCAAAAAAGCGAAAAAATGTAACAGAAACGCGTTGGTTGCGCGTGGATAAATTAAAAAAAAATCAAAATAAAATAGCCAAAGCCATAATAATTTGGTGAGACTTTCTACTTTTGTCCATTGATTTGTCAAAGGTCAATTTTAGCAGAATAAAAAACAAACTGATAGTAATAAGCATCCGTCTTACCAAAGCTACCACACCGAACTCAGAACGTTCTGAACCACTATAATCACAAGCTATTATTGAACGTATTTTTGGTTAAAAAACCGTTAAAAAATACGGCATAAACCGCGGTCGAACCGACTTTAACACTTTGGTGTGTGAAGTTTTCGGTTTTCGACGTAGTTTTGCATCCCTTTTCGACACACAATTTTTATTTTTTATAAAGAAGGACATCATATTTTTAAAGGAACAATCTCACTGCGACCGTTTTTATAGGCGCTCGCTGTGGTATCAAACAGACTGAAATGAGTAAGGAAAAATTTATTTACAACAAGCAAAGCCTACAGTATGAGCAGATTGTCGTAAGCTCGAAGGAAATTGGGTTAAAAATCTTCGGATTTATAAGCGCGACCTTCATGACCGCATTTCTAACTTATCCACTTTGGAAGCAGTTACTGCCCGTTGATTCGCAAATTCAACAGAAAAACCAAGAGATTGAGCAGCTTTCTTTGAAGTACGACGCGATGCAAAAGCACGTCGAAACGATGGATAAAGCGCTTTCAAGCCTGCACAATCGCTCAAATGGCGTGTATCGGAAGATGTTTAACATGAATCCGATGGACGAATCACGGTGGCTTTCAGGTACGGGTGGACACGATAAATACGGCGACCTTGCCAAATTTGCCAGTTCACAAACCATCGTTGAGACCCAAGAACGCGTTGAATTATTGAGCCGCCAAATCGGTTTACACTCGCGTTCGCTTGATACAATCGCAGGTTTGGTCAACGAAAAAGAAAAAATGTTGTCTTCCATTCCGAGCATTAAACCCGTTCGGGAAGACAAACTCCACGAGAGTATCAGCGTTCTGTCGGGTTTTGGTTACCGAATTCATCCCATCTACAAAGTGAAACGCTTCCACGCGGGTATCGATTTTTCGGCCGATAAAGGCGTTGCAATTCAGGCGACAGGCGACGGCGTTGTGACGCGCGCGGGTCGCGACGGCGGCTACGGCAATGTCGTTGTTATCAGCCACGGCTACGGCTACGAAACTTTGTACGGTCATATGTCGAAAATCGAAGTGCAAGACGGGCAGCGGGTCAAACGCGGACAACGCATCGGCTTGATTGGCTCGACGGGTGCTTCGACGGGGCCACATTGCCACTACGAAGTTCACGTAAACGGTGCCGTTGTCAATCCGCTGAATTTCGTTCACGATGGTTTGACGACTTCCGAATACGCGGCTTTGGTGCAAGCGGCGATGTCTGAAAATAACTCGTTTGATTAAATTTCAGATTTCAAATTCCAAGGATAAAAAAAGTCCGATGCTGTCAAAGCATCGGACTTTTTTTGTTGTGAAAAACGTCGTCGAGGTTTAAAACCTCGACGACGTTGAACTCGTTAATTTTAGGACCCCTCAGTATAAAAGGCATTTTTACGTCAATTCAGCTTTTTCCCAACCATCCAAAGCCTTGTTTGTGCTATTAAAATTGATGCCAACGCCAATTTTAACGCGGTTATCCGCTTTGTGTGCATCGGCGTATTTTTTGTCTTTTATTTGTTGCAAAGCCGTTGCGCCGTTACTGTTTATCTTGAATTCAAGAAAATAAATATGTGATGGTGTTTCAATAATTGCGTCCGCTCGCCCGATACTCGTATGCACTTCACTTTGAATATAAATGCCCAAACATTTGAATAAAATATGAATCAGTCCATGATAAAATCCTTCAACTTGTTGCATCGTTTGGTGCATATAAACATCAAAAGCCAAACCTGAAAATAACGACGTAAGAATGTTTTTTACTCTATCTAAATCGTTGTCAATAAATGCTTTACGCAAATGTCGAACCGTGACACCGCCGCCGCCGCGCGTGTAACCCATATCGTCAATTAGGAAAGAATACATCGCTATTCGGACTTCTTTATTTGGATAAGCCAGCACTAATTCACCATATTTTTGCTTGTCTTTTATCGTCAAATAACCCGTTTGAAACAACAGAGAAATCAATTCTACATTGTCTAAACTGTATTTATTCAGAAATGTCATATCCGTTTCGACAGTTTCTAAGTGGAAAAAATCTTCTTCCAACATTTTTTTTACTAAAAATGAAGGTGTTCCCGACTCAAACCAATGGTCTTGGAAATCTTTTTGCGCCAAAAATAGCAAGATACCAAAAGGGTTGTAAAGCCGTGTTTTGCCGTCCCAACTGTACCCATTGTACCACAAACGGATTTCTTCTAAGAGCTGTTCTCTCGTGAATTCAGGGAAAACTTCGCCGACTTCATCTAAATAAATAGCAAAATTTTGCTCTAATTCTTGCTGTGTATAGCCTAACAAAGCGGCATACTGTGGGTCGAGTGTTAAATCATAGAGATTGTTGAGCTTGGAAAAAAGCGATACTTTAGTAAATTTAGATATGCCCGTGATGAACAAAAAACGAATATAAGGGTCTGCGTCTTTCAAAGCGCCGTAAAATATACCGAGTATTTCTTGATTTGCTTTGGCTTGGTCGAGTTTGTTCGTTTCTAAAAAATCGAGTATCGGTTTGTCATATTCGTCAATTAAGATGGCAACTCTACCGTGTTTCTCGTGGATTTTTTTTACCAAATCGATAAACAACGTTTTTGTGTTATCAGTAACCTTAGGAATAATGTCATTTTCCTCAAAAATTTCTAATAAGCATTGTCGAATGCCCGCATCTAAACCTAATTTTTCGTAGTCAACACTCAAAAACGATATGTGAATGACGGGACTTACTTTTGACCAGTCCCATTTATCCAAAATCCACGTGTCCTCAAAAAGTGCTTTACTGCCCAAAAATAATTCTTTCATGGTTGATAACAAAAGCGATTTTCCGAAACGCCGCGGTCTCGAAAGAAAATACATACCGCCATTGCGCGTCAAATCATATATCAACGCTGTTTTATCAACATAGATACAATTTTCTGCACGCATTTTGCGCAAATCTTGGCGGCCAATTGGCAATGTTTTCTTCTCCATGTGGCAAATATACGTTTTTTTTCAAAATGCACAACGGGACGCAGTTCTGTTGTGTGTGAAGAGGTGAAATGTCATTTGTTACGAAACAAAAAAAGTCCGATGCTGTCAAAGCATCGGACTTTTTTTGTTGGCGGCTACGTGAAATTGGGAATCTGAAATCTACAATTGCACATCATAAGGCTTATTGCCGTTTGAACCTCAGCGCCTCCATATCTGCGACATCCGCTTCGGCAACCTCAACCGTTGCCTTATCGCAACCCGCACAAATGCAGGCCAAGCAAGCGGCTTGTTCGTTGCAATTGAGCTCGATTTTCAGGCTTACGACGTCAATATTCTTACTTTGCAAAAAACGTTTAAGCGTAAGTTCCTTGTTTGCAGCATAATTAGTGTCCATCCACGGGTCGCCGCATTGGCTTATTTGGTAAGTCATTACGACCGCCGCAGTGGGTGTTGCTGCTTTTTTGCAAGCAAAAGAAGCCAGCATGAGCATAAGCATAAGTAGTTTTTTCATCTTTTTGTAGTTTTAAAATTTATACAAAAGACGGATAAAATTCAGGATAGGGTTGGGCAGTGGGTAAGAAAATCCTTATTTTTTGACCAAAGTAGCCTTGACAAAATCATGTCCTTTGTAAACCACTTCGGCGCCCCAAAGTCCATCTTCGGAGGTCGTTTGGCGGGTTGTTAAGCCATCTTTTTCGGATTTAGTCCCGTCGTGTTTGAGCGTTATTTTTTCACCATTTGCGCGTAAAAACGTCGTTTTATGCCCGAAAAGATTGTATTTCACAATCCAAGTGCCTTTGTTTTCACCTTCGATAATGAGTTTATTGCCGTCTTTTGTTTCGCCACATTTGTTGCAAATTGTGAATTGTCCATAGCTCGAAGTGTAGCCTAATAGGATAAATAATGCCGTTATTAATGCGTTTTTTTTCATGTTTTTTTAGTTTATAAAATGATTGAAAATAATAATCCGCAAATTAATAACACGGCGTTTTAAGTATTGTCTTTTTTCTTAATTTTTACCTAAAAATGGCTTTTACACTGAGGGGTCCCTCTTTTTAAAATGCCAATTAATAAAAGGCAGTTTTCGCGCTTCATTGACGTTCCAAAAGCCGATTAATAAAAAAGGGACCCCTCAGTATTTTAGCTAAAAAATCTATTATTTGAATCTTTTTTTGGATAATTTAGAAAGTACTACTACTTTTGTTTTGACCTACAAGTCAAATAGCAAGCATTAATTAACATACTCTCCAAAACTCACGCAATGACATTTGCCGAAATTGTTATTTTTAAATCCTTACCGAAGGTTACTTTTTATTCTATCAAATACGAAGATGAGAACAAAAGTGAGACGGAAAAATTCTTTGAACGTTTTGAACAAGATGAAAACCGTCAAGACCAAATTCGTGCTTTCATTTTGACATTGTTGAGAATGGGCAACGAAACGGGTGCAACAACATTTTATTTTGACCGAAATGAAGGATTTATTGACACTTTGCCTTCAAGAAAAGGCACTAAATTAGAGAAACCAACGGACCGTGACTATGCTTTCGATTTAAGATTATTTTGGTTGCGTTTGTCACCGACTGTTGTTGTATTATTTAACGGCGGTATTGAAAGTAGTGAAAAACTGCACGATAGCCCAGATTTATTCCCTGCCAAATACCGCGCTGCCGTTAAAGCTGCACAAGCGGTAAACGAGCAGATAACAATAGGCGGCGATTTTAACATAGTTGAAAATAAAATAATTCATAAATACGGTAATTTGTTGGAAATTACAATTTAAAATATTGACAATATGGCACTTAATGTATTTGACAGACTACTTAATTCTATTCCTAAAAATGAGGAGCGAGAATCCAATATTTCGTTTAGAATCGCTCAACGCATTGATTTTTTAATGCGTCAAAAGCATTTGTCTAAAAGCGATTTAGCACGCGGATTGGGCAAAGAACCAGCTCAAATCTCGCGTTGGATGTCAGGTAATCATAATTTCACCATTAAAACGATGGCAGAATTGGAGGTCTTTTTTGGTGAACATCTTTTAATTTCGCCCACTGCAAATGAGGAAATTGCAGAATATACGCAGTATGTGAAAAAGCAAAAAAAAGTACCCGTTTTTGCAAACTGAAATACCCTGAAACCCTAAAAGCAAATTAAAAGCCGTTCAAAATGGTCTTTGAACGGCTTTTTCTCCCTTATACTGAGGGGTCCTAAAAATTATTTTTTAGCATTGAAACCGACTGAAATACCAATCCGATTGCCATCCCGACGCGGAATAAAAAAGGCATTTACGGGAATATTCAGTTTGCCCGATTTGAAAGATTTACCGACGGCGAATACAAAACCCGTGTCAAATTGACGCTCGCCGCGGCTGTCGAAACGCGATTCGGCTTCCCAACCCGTTAACACTGTCGGTTTTTCCATTTGCCATTCGTTTGTGGTTGTATTGCGGTAGCCTTTTGAGCTTTGCGTCATGTAAAAAATGGGTCCAAATGCCAATTCCCAACCCGAAATATTGCTTCTCATGCCGTTTAAAACGGAAATACTTGGTAGGAATTTGCCTTGGTCTAAGCCCGTAATCATCGGAATGAACTCAAATAGGGCTTGAAAACTGCCTTGATTTAAGTATTGAACCTCAAATTGGTAGCCGAATTGGAACATCAGAGGGTTCGCGTTGAAGCCGCCGCCGCTCTCGCGGGCTTGCAAAATCTTACTCGCTTCGCCCGTAAAATACGTGAAACCCATTCGCGGACCACTCAAATTGAGGCGATTTTGTTCGGGATTGTTGACCATGTTTTCGTAGTCAAATTTCTTTGTCAACTTCGTAAACAGTTCATTATCAATGGGTTGCTCGAACATTTTTTGCAGAGTCAAACCAACCATCAGCGGCAATTGACCGCGCAGATTGAGGTATTCAACGACTTTTGTCCGCTCAATCGTCGCCGAACCGACATCAATTAATCGGAGATTGACAAAAATCCGCTCGCCGTACAATTCGATTGAACCCGAGAGCATTTTGTCGGCGCGAATCTTTTTACCGACGTCAACGAGGCATTCTTTGCCGTAGCAATTGTCGGCTTTCAAGTCCGAATTTTTGAGCAAATACTCGACATCGTAGCGGTCAATGACCTCAAATTTGCCGATGCGGTCGAGTTCTGTCCGCACAATATTGCTCATTTGAGCGGGGTCAATCGCGGGAAATCCTTTGGCATCAATGCCCAAAACGCCGACGCGGTCGCGGTTTGTCGACGCATTTTGTCCGAAAATAGACGCCGTCGGAATGATGAGGAAACAGGCGATTGCCAGCGAGAAAAGAGAGAAAAGGGAGCGGTTTACGCTCGGTTGCGTGTTTTGAGACAAGTAAGTCATTCTTAAAAAATTTAAAGTGTTTTGTAAAAAAATTAAAAAGTGTTTTGTAAAAAAAAATCAACGTTGAATTTGCGTAAAGGACAGAAAAAAATCAAAGTACCGAATTCAATTTTGCAAGTAACGGTTGAGCAATTTATTGTCCCTTGAAATCTGGAATCTGAAATTTAAAATTTGTTGTTGAACGATTTAACAGTGCAAAGGTGCGCCCCTTGGGTGCTTAAAAATTTGCAATATTCGATAATGATAAATTTTTTTTTATTGCATATTGGGAAAGATAATATTTTGGATATATAAAACGTGTTTTTGAACGTTAAAACGGGCGCTATACTGAGGGGTCCTTTTTTTTGATTTGAAAACTAAAAAAAAGCCTTAATTTCACCGCCGAACCTTATTAGAATTTAATTTTAAAATATTGATTGTGAATACATTACGCACTTTTTTCAACGACTTATTCTCCGACAAAACGCTCGATATTCACCGCCAAAGTTCGCGCTGGAAATTTTATTTAGCGATAATTGGCTTGGCAATTGTGGTCATTTCGGCCGTTTACACCAATTATTTAGTCGGCGAATTTCAAAAACAAGAAGAAGTCAATGTTGATTTGTATCGACAAGCGACTGAATTAATCAGCACCGACATCGGCTTCGATTCGCTTCCCGAAGCGGGCATTAAAGATTTTATTTTGAAAATGAGCGCTTTTCAAAATATCAGTATGCCTTTTATTCTCACCGACGACCGTTTTAGCATTTTGGATGCGCGCGGTTTTTCTCCCGAAATTGATACCAATGGTATTGTTATGTCCCGCGACTCGGCATTTTTATACAACGAATTGTACAGCTTGATACGTGCTAATCGGCGTCCGATGTACGTTCGTGGTGCGGACAACGAGATTATTCAAAAAATATATTATTCAGATTCACGCAATTTGACGCTGCTTAAATATTACCCCATTTTTCAATTTATCCTCATTGCTTTGTTCATCACTTTTGGCTATCTCGGCTTCAATTCGACGCGCCGAAACGAGCAAAACCGCGTTTGGGTCGGCATGGCGAAGGAAACGGCGCACCAACTTGGGACGCCGATTGCCGCGATTATGGGTTGGATTGAACACCTCAAAATCAACCATGAAGAAGACGAAATGACGCAGGAAATCGTTAGAGAATTGGAAAATGACGTAACGCGTTTGACGTTGGTGGCCGACCGTTTTTCAAAAATTGGCTCCGAACCCGAGTTGGAACCGACGAATATTTACGAAGCGATTGACCGTTGCCGCGTGTATATGGAAAAACGGGCGCCGCGAAAGGTTAAATTTGATTTTCCAAAATTTGCGGACGATGAAAAAGGGACGCCTCACTCCCGAGAAAATCGGGATGTCGTGCCGCCATATTTGGGCGTAAAATTGAACAATCACCTCTTCGATTGGGTCGTCGAAAACCTGATTCGCAACGCCCTCGACGCGATGGAAGACGGACAAGGCACAATCGCCGCGCAGATTTCGGAAGAACAAAATTGGGTAACAATCGACATCAGCGACACGGGGAAAGGCATTGCGTCGGGCAAATTTAAAACCGTTTTCCAACCCGGATTTACGACCAAAAAACGCGGTTGGGGTTTAGGCTTGTCGTTGGCTAAACGTATTATTGAAAATTATCACGGCGGAAAGATTTTTGTGAAGGATTCGGCCGTGGGAAAAGGCGCGACGTTTTCTATTAAATTGCCAAAAGTGAATTAGAAGGACCCCTCAGTATATCGTGACTTTGAGGCATTGTTTATGTCTAAAAAGCATTACTTTTGCCCTCAATAATTTTAATCATTTTAAAAAAAAATACACGCATCATGATTCGTAGTTTGTTAAAATTAGGCCTCGTGGCGGTCGTTTGCATCGTCATTTACAATCGTTTTTTCGGCTCAGATGTCGAAAAAGACCAATCAAAACGCATTTTCAAGGGCGTTGGTAACGTATTTACGGAAGTTCGTTCGCTTGTTCAGTCCGAGCGTGGAAAATTTGACGCGGGTAAATATGACGCCGCATTGGGCAAAATGCAAGACGTTTTGCAGAATTTGAAAAACCACGCAAGCGACAATAAAGACGTGAATTTACAACGTCAAATCGCGCAGTTGGAGCAACGCAAAGCGACCTTAGAAAACCAAGTCAACGCGACGGCTCAACCGAACAAATCGGACACGGGTTTTCAAAAAGCGGGCGATAAAGTGAAGCATTACACGGACATGGCGAAGCAAATGGAGACGTTAACAAACGACTTGCAAAATCTCGTTAAGCAAGTCGCGCCTAATGAATAAGTTAATGGTTAATGGTTAATGGTTAATGTGACTGATAATCAAGTGTTTACGTTTATTAAGTCACTCAAATAACGCCTTTTGTGGGCATTAATTCAATTTTTAAAATAGCTATTTTTTCGATGAAAAAACTTATGAACGCGCTGCTTTTTGCAGCTTCTGTCTTCACAATGACCGCTTGTTTCGACATTACGGAAGACGTTACCGTCAACAAAGACGGCTCTGGGACTTACGTCAGTACGACGGATGCGACGAAACTGTCGGAGCAATTGAGTATGCTTGCGGCGATGGACACGACGGGTATGCTTATACCAAAATTAAAGTATTCGTTGGACTCTTCTTTTAGTGCCAATTTTGCTAAATACGCGACAATTAAAGGCATTTCTAACATGAAAGTCGATACAAGTAAGGCGTATTTGTACAAAGTAACGCTCAATTTTGCGAACGTGGATGCGCTCAATGGCGTCATAAATGTGGATAAAAAAGACGATGCGCAGAAGAATCTTTACGCTTGGGCGAAAGGGAAATTGACGCGCAAAGACAGCGGCATCGGCGGCATGGGCGAGATGGGTATGGAAGATGAGCAGCAAAAAGAGATGGCAAAATCGATGCTTAAAGACATGAAATACACGATTATTTACCGCTTTCCGAGCAAAGTGTCGGGCATGACAAACAAGGAAGCAAAATTGTCGGCGGATAAAAAAACGGTGACGCTCGAATGCAGTTTGTTGGACGTTGTGGACAAGAAATTGAGTTTGGGCAATGAGGTGAAATACTAAAAAGAGACCCCTCAGTATTTCGGCAAAAAATGGTGCTTTTACACGTGTTTTATTCCTTAAAAACAATCGAAATGACGGCTACAATAAGAATGCAATTGCTTGAAATGCCCGATTTGCCTTTGGTTATTCAAGACCTTCAAAAATCACTTGCCGAGGAGCGCGAGAAGCGTGAGCATTTTTATAAATGGGTGACTGAAGACATCAAAGCGGAGTTCATCAATGGTAAAATTATTGAACATTCACCCGTTGCGGGGCAGCATTGGGAAACGGTCGGTTGGTTGCACACTTTGATGAATACGTACGTTGGACAAGCCGATTCTGGGCGCGTAGCTTCCGAAAAAGCGATGATTTCGCTCACGCGCAACGACTACGAGCCTGATATTGTGTTTTGGAGGAAAGACAAATCAGACCAATTTTTGCCTCAACAAACCCATTATCCCGCGCCCGATTTGGTCGTTGAAGTCTTGTCAAAAGGAACCGTTAGCCGCGACCGTGTGACCAAATTTAATGATTATGCGGCGCATGGCGTTGGGGAATATTGGATAATTCATCCTAAAAAAAGGACGATTGAACAGTATGTTTTGACCGAAGATAATGTCTATGAATTGCTCAAAAAGGTGGGTATGAAAGATTTTATCAAAAGTGAAATAATGACGGATTTTGAGATTCCCGTTGCCGCCATTTTTGAGGGAAAAGTAAATTTAGAAACGCTGAAAATGATTTTATTCAAAAAATAATTGCCGCAATATTCATGGTTTCTTAATCCGTTTAACTCAAGATTTGATAGCTTTTTAAGAGTTGTCAAATCTTTTTTTTAGCTAAATTTAAAGAAAAAGCCTTAATATTGTGCTTTAATTACGAACAGCAACAAACTTTTACTATTCCATTAGCAACTAACGTAAACATCATTTTTTTCCATACTATTAAAACTGTAACGCATCATGAAACATCTAACGCGCCGCGAAGCCTTAAAAAGCGTCGGATTGACACTTGGCGGTCTCGCTCTCGGCAATCAAGCATTGGCAAATAACGCCGAAGAAACACCTACCACCGTAGAATTGAGGACCCCTCAGTATGCACCGCTTGCAAAGCCTGTTACAGCCATAACGCTCGGTGCGGGCAATCGTGGCAACGTTTATGGCGGTTTTTCAGTCGAGGCAGCCGACGAATTAGATATTATTGGCGTTGCCGAACCTATCCTGATTCGCAACGAGCGCTACGCAAAAAAACACAATATTGACGCAAAAAACTGCTTTAAAACGTGGGAAGACGTCTTTTTGGTGCCAAAATTTGCCGATGCCATCCTCATCACAATGCCCGACAATTTGCATTACGAAGCCTGCATGAAGGCTTTGGCGGCGGGTTATCACGTGTTGTTGGAAAAACCGATTGCTCAAACGGAGCAAGAATGTCGCAATATTTTGGCGCAAGCCAAACGGTTCAACCGCATTGTGGCCGTCTGCCACGTTCTCCGTTACGCGCCGTATTTCATCAAATTGAAACAGATGATTAATACGGGTGCAATTGGACAACTCATTAGTATTCAACACTTTGAGCCGATTAGCCACATCCACATGGCGCATTCCTACGTGCGCGGCAATTGGCACAATTCTAAAGCCACGACACCGATTATTTTGGCAAAAAGTTGCCACGACCTCGATATTCTCCGTTGGTTGGTCGGTAAACCCGCCAAGAATATTTCGGCAATGGGCGACCTTAAATGGTTTAAATCTAAAAATGCGCCCAAAGGCTCGGCGGAGTGGTGCTTGGATTGTCAAGTCAAAAACGAGTGTCCGTATGATGCCACGAAAATTTACAAGGTTGGCGGTCGTTGGAACCACGTTCTCGACTTGCCCGATGAGGCGACAAAACACGAAGAAACGATTAAAGAACGCCTGAAAACCACCAATTACGGGCGTTGTGTCTATCAAATGGACAACGACCAATGCGACCATTACATCGCCAACATTGAGTTTGAAGACGGCGTCACGGCATCTTTTTCGATGGAAGCCTTTACGGATTACGAAGGTCGCCGCACCCGCGTGATGGGTTCGATGGGTTCGATTGTCGGTGATATGTCGTCGTTTACGCATACTGATTTTTTGACAGGTAAGGCGACGACTTACGATGCTAAATCTTTTAGTGACGATTCTTACGCGGCTTACGGACACGGCGGCGGCGATTTTGGACTCGTCCGAGATTGGGTGCGGGCAATTGCTGCCGAAAATCCCGCGTTGTTGACGTCCACAATTGACGCGTCAATCGAAAGCCACGTCATGGGTTTTGCGGCGGAAAGAAGCCGATTGAACAGAACCGTCGAAGCGATTAAAATGGACTAAAAATAGGACCCCTCAGTATATCGCCGTTTTTTGGACCAAATTTTTAATTTTTAATTTTTAATTTTTAATTCTCCTAAATGGAAGGCAAGTTTTTAGACAGATTGACCAACTCTTTTGAACTCGATTTACCGAGTGGTTTGGAGACTTTAGACGCCTATGTGGAGTACATCGTGCCGAAGGTTCAGCCGTGGAGTGAAGACCTTCGAGAGGAGAAATTTTACGTCAATAAGCGGTGGAAAGAAGTCCGCGACACCGACACTTACCATGAAACGGTGTTGAACATTTTCATGCCCAATGGTGAATATTTGGTCGTCGTGGATGGCGATATTTCGAAGGGTGCTTGGCGTTATATGGCTGAAAATAACACGTTTATCTTGGATTACGCGGGAAAAAGCCAATTATTTGACCTCAGTTTTTTGAATAACGATTTTTTTATTCTTCAAAAAAATGGCGACCAAACGCGCAAAGGCCGACAGAAATATTACGTCTATGCCTCCGAAGCCATGCTCAACAAAAAGAAACTCGATTGGCGCGACACGATGGAAGAATTGTTTAATATCTATCGGAATACGTCCCGTTTTTCGGTTTGGGTGTTGGCTCTTTTGGCGATTATCGTGACGGTTGCGGTGTATGCTTATACTTAGTTGTTGGGTGCGTTTAGCGCGTTTTTTATGGGTTGATATTGTGAAATAGGACCCCTCAGTATAAACGCCGTTTTCTATTCATTTTGAATAGAAAACGGCGTTTTGCTTTTACAACTTGACTCAGGTTACGGGACTTAGCACTTTGGATTTTTCCAAAAACATAAAAAATACTGAGGGGTTCTAAAAAAATAAAAATTAACTATCTTTGCGCCGCAATTCATGGATTTTATCTTGAATCCATGCTATCATTTTATTTACCAACCAGTTTAATTTGTCATTAACAATGAATCAATTTGACCTTATAATTATCGGTTCTGGCCCGGGCGGCTACGTGGCGGCCATTCGCGCGTCGCAACTTGGGATGAAAGTCGCGGTTATTGAGCGCGAATCGCTCGGCGGCATTTGCCTCAATTGGGGCTGCATTCCGACAAAAGCGTTGTTAAAAAGCGCCCAAGTTTTTGAATATTTGCAACACGCTGCCGATTATGGCATCAAAGTCGAAGGCGCAACGGCCGATTTTGGTGGCATGATTGGTCGCTCGCGCAAGATTGCGGACGGCATGAGTGGCGGTGTTCAGTTTTTGATGAAAAAAAATAAAATTACCGTTATCAACGGCAACGGCAAATTGGCGCGCGGCAAACAAGTGGAAGTGACGGACGCCGAGGGCAAAAAAACGATGTATGCGGCCACGAATATCATCATCGCAACGGGCGGTCGGGCGAAGGAATTGCCGAATTTGAAAATCGACGGCACCAAGGTTATCGAATACCGAAAAGCGATGAGTTTGACCACGCAACCTAAGCACATTGTGATTGTGGGCGCGGGGGCAATCGGCGTCGAATTTGCCTATTTTTACAATTCGATTGGCACCAAAGTAACGATTGTTGAATTCATGGACCAAGGTCTCGTACCGCGTGAAGATGAAGATATTTCTAAAGAATTGACGACAATTTATAAGAAAAAAGGCATCCGAACCATGGCGGGAACGTCGGTTGAGACGGTCGATACGGCGGGTGAAGGCTGTAAAGTGACAACAAAAGCGAAGAAAGACGGCAAAATTGAAGTCATCGAATGCGACGTTGTTTTGTCGGCTACGGGCGTAGCGCCAAACACCGAAAACATCGGACTTGAGATGTTGGGCATCAAAACCGACCGTGGTTTTATCACGGTTGACGATAAATTTCAGACAAACGTATCGGGTATTTTTGCCATCGGTGATGTTTTGCCGACGCAAGCCTTGGCACACGTGGCGAGCGCGGAAGGCATTACGTGCGTAGAAGCGATTGCGGGTTTACACGTAGAAAAAATTGATTATAACAACATCCCTGGCTGCACGTATTGCTCGCCTGAAATTGCGTCGGTTGGTTATACCGAAAAAGGGGCAAAAGACGCGGGTTTTGACCTGAAAGTGGGCAAATTCCCTTTCAAAGCCTCGGGAAAAGCGACCGCAGCGGGCGCAACGGAAGGCTTCGTCAAGATGATTTATGATGCCAAATATGGTGAATTACTCGGTGCGCATTTGATTGGCATGAACGTTACGGAAATGATTGCCGAAATCGTCGTGGCGCGCAAATTGGAGACAACGGGCCACGAAATGCTCAAAGCCGTGCATCCACATCCGACAATGAGCGAGGCGATTATGGAAGCAACCGCCGCCGCTTACGGTGAAGTGATTCATTTGTAAAAGTGAAAAGTGAAAAGTGAAAAGTGAAAAGTGAAAAGTGCCAACTAAACGTCTTTGCTTGGTTGGCATTTTTCATTTTTCATTTCTCTTTTTTCATTTAAAAAAGACCCCTCAGTATATCGAGCTATTTTTAACCATTTTAGCCGTATAGAACGCAGAAAGCCGAGCGCAACTATTGTTGGCTCGGCTTTACTTTTACGTTACTACGAGATTTTTGTGCGTTCTTATGCTACCAGCGACTTTTAAAATCAAAGCCTACTTTCTTTGGTGGCTAAGTCAAACTCCATGTGATTATAAGTTTGCCGCCAAAAAATTCCTCTCGTGTGTCTTTTAAGTTTGTGTTTACTTTCAGCACGGAAATAAGTCGTCAATAACTACGCGACGAAGTAAAACGGTGGCTAATACCATTGCTAAATACATAATAATTAAATTTAAATTGTTGAAAAAAGCTTTTGTGTTAGTAAAAAAATGTTAAAAAGTTTTTGTGTTTAATTGTCTGAATAAAGTTTTTGCGTTTAATTATTGAATTAAATTAATGTGAACAACCTATTCAATCGTTCGTTATTTATTTAATGATGCAAAAATAGGGCTGTATATGATGATAACCATGGACAATATCGTAAATTTGTCACGCGTAAAATCTACCCTAAATATGGTGTTAAGTGAATTAAAATATTGATAATCAATTAATTATAAAACAAAATTTTGCTGTAATGTGCAAGTGCGATGTACTCAGATTTTGTACTAAAGAAAAAAAAATGAAAGAATTAAGCCAAATCGTTCATATTATTGATAAAAATAAACCCCGAAAGGTGGAAGTTTTAGGCAATGAAGAGGCGACAAGCAATCACGCTGAATTGTATAATTTGCTCAAGGAAGGGCGTATAACAACGGACGAAGAAGCCGCTGC
>JAYUKJ010000019.1:0-6172 GCA_043764555.1 Saprospiraceae bacterium | reverse complement strand
TATTGAAATTTTCGTCTTTTTTATGCATTCCCAAAACGTACGTTTCGGTACCGTTTGCGCCCAAACTTTCGTCCGTCGAATTGCAATGAATCGAGATAAATAAATCCGCTTTCGCCTTGTTAGCAATCTCCGCGCGGCGGTGCAGTTCGATGAATTCATCCTTGTCCCGCGTGTAAATAATCTCGATATTTGGGAAATTGTCCTTGATTTTTTCGCCCAATTTCAGGGCAATCGCGAGCGTATTTTTCTTTTCCATACCCGCGTTGCTTTCGCAGCCGCTGTCATGGCCGCCGTGACCGGCATCAATGACAACTTTTTTTATGCGGTAATCTTTGCCGTCGTTCGGCGGCGGTAACGTATTTTCGCCCCCGATTTCCGTAGAATCGGTCTTTGCGGTGGGCGTTAAATTTTCGTTAAAAGCGCTTTGGTAGGATTTCCAAAGCGGCAAAACAAACATCAAAGGCGTTAGGAACAAGCCGTAGAGAATCGTTTTCTTCATAAGTTTTGTACGGACCATTAATTATTTTTTTATATAAATTGCTTACGTAATTAAATCTAAATCGGTTCGTTTTTTAACGGTTTGTTTCAAACGTCAAAATAGGACCCCTCAGTATAAAGGACAAAAATACACCATTTTTTATCTTGAAAGCAACCATCATTCACATAATTCTCGCATTCGCCGTCATTTTGCCTTCTTTAAACGCGCAACAACCGACCCGACCGATGCTCGAAAAACCCGTCTTAATCGGGCGGCCTGATTCGATACCCTTCCGTATAGACGACTCTGCACGCGCGCTTTCGACGCTCAAAGACACGGCTAAGTCACAATCGGACTCGGCTGTAATCGTAACGAAATCCGTTATTTATTCCAAAGATTCGATGGATGCACCCGTCGATTACGGTGGCCGCGATTCCATTTATTTTGACAATAAAAACAACCTCGTTCACCTCTACGGACAGGCTTTTGTGAAGTACCGAAACTTGGATTTGACGGCAAATTACATCGTTATTGACATCAAAAACAGCATTGCAACCGCCGAACCTTACGCCGATTCTTCGGGAAAAATAACAGGTTTTCCGCATTTTAAGGACGGGACGCAGGACTTAGATTTTAAAAAATTAAAATACAACTTCAAGACCAGTAAAGGCATTGCCTACGACGTGACGACGAAGCAAAACGACGTTTTTGTCCACGGCGGCGTCTCCAAATTTGTGAGTTCCAAAGGCGACACAACCCGCAGCGGCGACGTGGTGTATTCCACAAAAGCCATTTTTACGACCTGTTCTGCCGAGCATCCACATTTCGGCATCGTGTCGAATAAACAAAAATTGATACCCAATAAATTAATCATCGTTGGTCCCTCGCGCGTCGTTATCGGCGATGTGCCGACGCCTTTGTGGTTGCCTTTTGCGGCTTTTCCGTTGTCGAAAGGTAAAAGTTCGGGACTTATTTTTCCCCAAGATTACCAATATGACCCGCTTTTTGGCTACGGTTTGCGCGATATTGGCTGGTATTTTCCGATTTCGGACGATAAGGATTTGACCGTTCAGGGCGACATCTACGTGCGCGGTCGTTGGGGCGTTCGGGGAAAATTTAACTATATAAAAAACTATAAATATCGCGGTGCGCTCGGGCTTGATTTTACGAGCAATTTGCGCGAAGGCAGTGACGGCAACACGCTCATCCGCGAACCGTCGTGGCGTATTAGTTGGAACCACAATCAGGATGCACGCTCAAATCCGACCTTCACGTGGGGCGGAAACGTTGACCTCACGTGGTCGAAAAGTAAGAACATTTTGAACAATCAAAACATCACGTACAACGATTATCGGTCGGCAACATCGAGCGTTTTTAATTCAAATGTGAGTTTTACGAAGACCTTTCCGAGCCGCCCTTTTACGCTTTCGGGCAATGTCAACCTATCGCAAAACACCGTTTCACGGGACTTGACGATGAGTTTGCCCGATTTGAATTTGCAAATGCAGACGGTTTTTCCTTTGAAACGGAAACTTAGAATTGGCGAAGAGAAATGGTACGAGAAGATTGCGCTGCAATATCGGTCGCAATTGAGCAATAAAATTTCGACCAAAGACTCCTTGTTTTTGACAAATCGGATGTTCGACAATGCGCAATTTGGCATCAAGCACGAGGCGGGTTTGAATACAAATTTTACTTTTTTTAAATACTTTAACTTTTCGCCCTCAATATCTTACAATGAAAATTGGATTTTTAAGCAAACCAATTTGACCTTTGACCCCAAGAACAGCCTTTACCGCTACGACACGACTTACAATCCGCTCAACGTGCGCGATTTTAAAATCGACAGCGTCGTGACGCGCAGCGGAAAAATCGACACGGCTTACAACAGTGGTTTTTATCGCGTCAATCAATTCAGCATGGGCGCGAGCGTTTCCACGCGACTTTTTGGAACGATTCAGTTTAAAAATGGACCGATTCGCGGCTTTCGGCATTCCGTTTCGCCGAGCATCGGTTTCAGCTATTCGCCGAGCTACAACCGCTATCAAGACAGTGTGCAGCAGAGCGTCAATCCGCGACAATTTGCGATTTACAACCGTTATCAAAACGCCGTTTTTGGCGCGCCGAGCAATTCGGGCGTGCAAGCCTCTTTGAATTATGGATTCACCAATTTGTTTGAATTAAAAACGTTTCGCCGCAGCGATTCAACGTTTTCAAAGCGTAAATTGTTGGAAAACGTGCAGGTCAATGGCAACTATAATTTTGCCGCCGATTCGTTCCGATTCAGCGACATTATGACGTCAACGAGTACAAATTTCTTTAATGGATTGACGTCGATGAGCGTTAGCGCGTTGTTTAGTCCGTATGGTCGCCAAAAAAACAATCTGCGGTCACGCACGTTCGCGTGGAAAGAAAATGGGCGGTTTTTGAATTTCTTAAACGCGAATATCAGCCTTCAAACGGCGTTGTCAATCGGCCAAATTAGGGATTTAATTCTCCGAAAAGACATTAAAGCGCCCGCAACGAAGGAAAAAGAGGGCGAAGAATCGCTCCTTGGCTTGATTGCTGATTTTAGAATTAATCACCAATTTAACATCAATTTTGATAAAAATTTTGGCAGTCGAGACACCATTACTTTTAACAATACAGTCTCCACTTCGGGGCAGATTCCGTTGACAAAAAAGTGGCGAATGACCGTTGGTAATATTGGTTACGATTTTGCGCAAAAACGCGTGACTTATCCCGATTTTGGCTTTTTTCGCGACCTCCATTGTTGGGAAATGGGTGTTAATTGGCAACCCGAACGCGGTACGTATTCCTTCTTTTTG
Organism: Saprospiraceae bacterium; assembly: GCA_043764555.1. Lineage (GTDB taxonomy): Bacteria > Bacteroidota > Bacteroidia > Chitinophagales > Saprospiraceae > JAAFJT01. The sequence continues at coordinate 2,866 of JAYUKJ010000019.1, read as the reverse complement.
CGCGTAAAACCGGGTACGCTCGACTTCCTGAAAATACCGTACAATCAGCTGTACGGCGCCAACCAAAATAGACGATAAAATTATGAATTATGAATTATGAGTTGGGGGGTCATAATTGAAAAAAAAAGGACCCCTCAGTATAAAAGCCATTTTTTACGTAAAACAACGCGTTTAGTGGTTATTTCACGAAGAAAATGCCGCATTTGTACGGCAACTCTGGCGATATAGACGGCGACTTGGCAGACTTGGACGGCGACTTGGCAGACTTAGACTTCACTTTAAAACTTTTAGACCTCACTTTAAAACTTTTAGACCTCACTTTAAAACTTCTGGACCTCACTTTAAAACTTCTGGACCTCACTTTAAAACTTCTGGACTTCACTTTAAAACTTTTGGACCTCTCTTTGATTAGCGCGACCTTAAGGTCACGTTACATCGCGCTGCGCTCAACAAATAAAAGCCGCTCTGAATAAACAGCGCGGCTTTTGTTATTTTTGTTAAAAAAAGGTGAAAATACTGAGGGGTCTCTTTTGTCAATATTCTTGAACCAAAACCCGCGTCGGAATGCGCAAAGCGACGTGCAGTTGGCGAATCATGTCCAATGTGAGCTTTTGTTTGCGGTGCAACACATCGGCTAAAATGGGTGTATTACCCGTGATTTTTGATAAATCATGCGTGGTCATGCCCAATTCGTCCATCCTAAACTTAATCGCTTGGATCGGGTCGGGTGCTTCGATTGGAAAATATATATTTTCGTATTTATCAATGAGTATGGACAAAATCTCCAATTCATCGCCTTCTTTTGAGCCTAATCGGGCGTCGAAAATTACCTCTAAACGCTTCAAAGCATCTTGGTAATCAGCTTCTGTTTTTATGACTTTCAAATTCATTTTATTTAAAATTTAGATGTCTGTGGCGTCTATCTTATCGTATTCGGCGTGTGTGCCAATAAAACGAATCCATAAAATACCATAGTCATAATTGATTCTAACGATTAAACGATACCGATTGCCTTTGATGTTAAACACAACCCGATTATCAAGTAAAATACTGGCGGACGCATAATCTTGTTTGACGTCATTCGGCGTTTTCCAGTCTGCTTCTTCGGCTTGACTGTACCAAATTTTGAGTGGTTCTTCGCAATCGGCGTGCTTTTCCCAGAATTCTCTCAATGTACGTTTGGCAATAACCCTCATAATACTCACTGTTTTTTACGACAAAGTTAAGGTTTAATATTTAATTCTGAATCTATTTTTTGTAAACTAAAGCAAAACCCGCGCAGCAGCCATGTTGCGCGGGTTTTGTTTTTGCATCAAAAAAAGACGAAAATACTGAGGGGTCCCTTTTGATTTGGACAATCAGATAAAAGGCTTATTTTTGTGTTGAACAAAAATGGTAAATAAATATCACGCAACCACAAGATATTCACGACCTCGCTGATTTGCGGATTGAAGAAGCCGAAGGTTTAGCCAACATCGGTTTTCCAAATGGCGCTTTTTATTTGGCGGGTTACGCCGCTGAATTGTATCTGAAAGCCAAGATTTGTGAAACGCTGAAATTGCCTAATTTTTATGACCAATAGGCGCCTAAAAGTGATTTGTCAAAAACATTTTTAATTCATAACTTGGAGCGTTTGATGTTGCTATCAGGGCTTTTAGGAACATGAAATAAATAAAAGCGTGATTTCCTTTTTAACACATAGGCACATAGGACACATAGATTTTATACATAAAACGCTTTAAGACACATCTTTAAAGAGAAAAACTATGTGCCCTATGTGCCTATGTGTTAAGAAAAAAATGTGCTTTTATTTAATTCGCGTTCCTTAGTTGAATTTGAAGCTGAAAAAAAGCAAATTTAGCATTTCTCTCAGATTGGCAGAAAATTCAAGAATGGTCTGAAAAAAGTCGTTACGACCTTCCCAATAGTCACTCTGTTGCCGACGCCACAATATTTATTAACGCTACTAAAAACTTAATACAATGGATAAAGACGAACTAATCCTAATACTTCGCCCATTTTTGGCACACATTGAAGCCGAAGGCTATCCTATTGAATTCGCAGGACTACCTCCATCGCTTCCCGAATACGAGTGGCGGTTGAATTTACAAATCTATTCAACGAAATTTATTGAATTAGGTATCTATGCGTCCTTAGACTTAGTTGTCAAGCGAATGTTCGATTTACTGTCCGAAGATGTTAGAGAACAACTATCCCGCATCCAAATCTGTCGAACGCCCGCCGACATTGCTTGCCGAGCGGAAGACATTATTATCAATAAAATAAAATATCGTCCTTTGACGATTCCGTATCTTCTGTTGGAAGCCGCTTGATTTATTTGCGGTCGAAACTATCAAAACCTGCGCCGCCAAAAGCGAGCGCGGGTTTTGTTTGTATTGAAACCCACTGATTGGTGCGGAAGTTACGAAACAGAATTTTTATATCGCTCAAAGAATGCAGAAAAGGCCCCCTCAGTATAAAACGCATTTTTCAGCTATATTGACAGAATTTTATGTTTTCGAGCCAATTGCGCGTACTAAAACGAATAATTCCGTTTTAATCCGTCAAAAGATTGGTAATTGGCAATTAAAGCCTAAACTTTGCGGCGTCATCTCAAATTCCAAAGACTCCAGATGTCAAATTCCAAAGATTCCAAAGATTCCAAAGATTCCAAAGATTCCAAAGATTCCAAAGATTCCAAAGATTCCAAATTCCAAGAATTCCAAAGATTCCAGGGGTTAACAGGGAATTTGGAATCTTTGGAATCTGGAATTTGGAATTTGAAATCTTTGGAATTTGAAATCTTTGGAATTTGAAATCTTTGGAATTTGAAATCTTTGGAATTTGAAATCTTTGGAATTTGAAA
>JAYUKJ010000018.1:0-6186 GCA_043764555.1 Saprospiraceae bacterium | reverse complement strand
AATTCAGACCAACAAATGAGTGTAAAATTACTCGTATCCAGCTATCTGGAATTGTCACAAAAAGGAACGGTTCCTTTCATTGAGGAAACGGTTTTCCAGCAGATGGTTGACCTCTGCACCGACGAAGGCAATTGGCGCCGCGCCTTGCGGTTTGCCAATGAGGGCATTGCCCAACATCCGTTTTGCGCGGATTTATACCTTCGGAAGGCGCAGTTGTTACTCAATCAACATAAAATCGAAGAAAGTCTTGTCACAATCGAGCAAGCAGAAATCTTCGCCCCCATGAACGTTAATATTCGGCTACTGCACGCCGAATTGTTGGCCGTTCGTGGTCAAACGGACGCGGCGCTCGAAGTTTTGACCGATGCCAAAGAGAATGCCTCGCGCACCGAGCGCTCGGAGATTTACTTGGTGGAAGCGCAAATTTTCGGCGATTTGGGGCGTTTCAAAGAGATGTTCGAGGCTGCTCGACGTGCTTTGCTCGCCGACCCGTCGAATACTGAGGGGTACGAAAAAATGCTGTGGGCGACCGAGTATGCGCAGAAATTTGACCAGAGCATCGCGCTCCACAATCAGTTGCTCGACCGCGACGCCTACAACTGGCGCGCTTGGCTCAACATTGGTTTTGCGCACGAAGCAAAAGAGGAATTTGAGGCGGCAATTACGGCTTTTGAGTTTGCTTTTGCCATCGACGAAAAATGCCGCGCGGCGTATATGGAAGCGGGCGAATTGCATTTGCGAAAAGGCGATTTTTTACGCGCTATTTACGTCTATGAAAATGCGATTTTTAACACCGAAGAAGACGCTACTTTGTTGCAACGCATTGGTTTATGCTATCAAAAAATGGGTGATGTGAAGGCGGCTAAAATGGCGCTAAAACGGGCGCTTGAGTTTGATAACAAAGACCACGAAACCTATTTTTTGCTCGGTGAATGTGCCGCAATTGATGGAAAATACGAGAAAGCGGTTGGTTTTTATCTCCGCGCAACGGCCATAAACGGTCGAAAAGAAGAATATTTTGCTGCGCTTGGCGATGCTTATTTTAAGCTCGAAAATTACAGTCAAGCCTTGTCAAGCTATCGAAAAGCGGCGTTTATTGCGCCCGACGACGTGCAGTATTGGTTGCGTTACGCGGGTTTTTGGTTGAGCGTTGGGCAGGAGAAAAAGGCTTTGCGGGTCTTGGACAATGCCGAAATTTATACTTTCGGCGCGGAAATTGAGTATTGCCGCATAGCTTGTTTGTTTTCGATGGGACGCCGCAGTGAGGCGATGTACCGCTTGGCGGACGCCTTACAAACTGATTTTGACAAGCACGGAACCTTGTTGGATTTGCAACCAAAATTGGCAGAAAATGCTGATTTCCAAGCAGTTGTAAAATCTTTTCAGCCAACTTAGTTGGAAAATTTGACGTCTGAAGGACCCCTCAGTATAAAGGCAATTTTGAGCTTAAAAATCTTAAAATTGAAGCACCAATATCAACTTGGGCAATCCCTTCAAACGATTTAATCGTAATTTTGTGTAGATTGAACATATCCTTGTGTAGAGCGGTCGTCAATACGACCGCTTTTTTTTTGCTTTCATTTTCAAGTACATCACATTTCATACTTCATACTTCATACTTCATACTTCATTTTCTCCGATTTAGCCATTCCCACAACTGTTCCATGTGTTGTCGATATTTGTCGCAAGCCTTTAAGTTTTGCACCATATTTTCCGCCGCATAACCCGTCGAAATTTTTCCCGCCATGCGGTGAAAACCCTCCGCTTGGGTCAAGTAAAGTGCCGTATTTGACAGTATTTGCTGCAATTCGACGGCTGAAACGGGTTCAGCACCCGCTTTTTCGTTAAACGTTTTGAACGCCAAATGCACGCGGTTCATATAATCGTAAGCAATGTTTTGAACAACAATCCAATCGCGCGGATTGAACTGAAATTGGCGACTAAATTCACGGCGTTGTTGGTCTAAAGAATCCAAGTTTGGCAGCTCGTACAACCGTTTTTTATAGTCAAAATGCGTCGAAAAGTACGCCGATACTGAGGGGTCCTCTTGAAAGAAAAATTTTTGCAAACTCACCACCGAGTCCGTTAATTGCCAAAGCGGGTCTTTGGGCAGATGGTCGGTCCGAAAAACGTGCGGCAGAGCGAACAAATAGGACGCGGCAGGCGGTGTAAAAGTGGGCGATGCAGTCATGTTGGAAGCAGCATTCGGCCCGTGCAATGCTGTCGAGTCAATGAAGCCTGAGAGGTTTGCCGCGATTTTTTCGGCGTCTTTTTCTCCTTGTTTTAAGTGGTCTGCGAGGCGATAATTGCGCTTTCTATGCAGCCGACGCAACAGATTTTCACGCGGTGACAACGCCTGTTTTTTACTCGGATTGGGTATCGAAAGTGCCTTGTTTTTCTGAAAATCCAACTCCGCATCTTCCCAACTGATGTCCATCAAATACCAATTATTATTCACCCGAACGCTGTTCCAAGCGTGCAGAACTTGCGCGCTGTCGGTCAATTCGTTGAAGGTTGTGTAGCCGACAATCACGGTTGAATATACATTATTTAGTAAGCATAAATCTCTGAAAATACGTGAATAGCCGTCGCAAACTGCCGTCTTTCGCCGAATGGCAACGGCGGGTTGTTGGAACGAATCGGGGTCGGGCGTGCCTTTTCTTTCGTTGATTAAACTCTGATAATCATAGTCTAAATTTTTAAACATCCACTGATAAATTGCCACGACTTTATCCGAATCATTGCGCGCATTGAGCGTTATGCTTTGCGCCAAAGGCAACAAAGTAGAATCAATGTTATGCTCTGTTATTTGTCCAAAAATAAGGGCAGGATTGAGGCTTAAAAATAGGATAATAAAGTTGGTTTTAGTCGCCATATTTTAGGGAAATAAAAGGTGAGAAAGGCTGTTTCGTTAAGCGGGATTCAGATTTGACAACTTTCCAAAGTTGTCAAATTTGAATGCCTCAAAGAAGAAGATGCGGTTTATTTGCCTTTTGGTGGGTCGGCGTTCAATTATTTTGGTTTTCGTTTAAAATGCCCATTTTAAAATGGTTTTTAGCAACGTAATGCGTATTTAATTGACCGTATTTAGGTACAAATCTTCCACTTTTTGCCTTGCCCACGCTGTTTTGCGCAGGAATTTTAAGCTCGATTTCAAGCTCGGATTTTCCCTAAAACAATTGACATTTATTCTATCGTGCAAGCCGTCCCAACCGTATTCCGATTGCAGATACGTAACGATTGCTTCTAATGTTTTGCCGTGTAATGGGTTGTTATTTTGTTCAATTGACATGAATTATGATTTGATTTTTAATGAAAAAGATAAGGTCTGAGGCGTAAAAGTAAGCATTGAAAGGTATTTTTTTGCTAAAATACTGAGGGGGTCTTTTTTTTTGATTCACACGTTTTTCAAAATATCTGAAATACAAAAAAAACGCGTTGGCTTACAGAAATACGTCGTTCACCCGATTTTTATCTTCCAGCAAAATTATTCGACCTATGTTTGTCGTGTTAGTGTACATCTTTTTTCAAAAATTTAAAATCATATATCAATGATCATTAATCTACGCTTACTCGCACTCACTTGTGCGACACTTTTCACGACCGTTTGCTTTGCGCAAAATGCGTTTTTCAAAACGCTCACCAAAGGCGATAAATTGCCTGAAAATCCATCGCCCGTCCTTCAAAACATCGGTAAATACGCTATTGTTGACGTCAACGAAGTCGCTTTACGAAAGTATTTGCAATTCGCACCGATGGAATTTCACAATCAAGGTGTCACTTTGCCGCTCGAAATTCCTTTGCCGAACGGTAAAACGGAGACGTTTAACATCGTTGAATCGCCGATTTTATCGCCTGAGATGGCGGATTTGAATCCCGAAATTAAGACGTATTGCGGCAATGGCGCGAAAAATAAAGCAGCCATTATTCGTTTAAGTTTAACGTCAAGTGGCTTCAACGCCATCATTTTGAACGTCGAAAACGACAATGTTTATTTTGAAGCCTATCAAAAATACGGACGCGATACGTATTTCAGTTATTTTACACGCGATACCAAAACGCCGACGGGCAAAGACCGTCCCGAAGGTTGTTCCGTTCCTCCGCGCGCAAGAGGTGGACGCGTTAATATTTTAGACAATCCGAACGCCGCCGTTTTGACGCCCGAAAATAACACGGGTGCCAATCTCAGAACCTATAAATGGGCGATTTCTTCAACGGGTGAATTCACGGAAGTGCATCCTGGCGCTGATGCTGCGGCTAAAAAACAAAGCACTTTTGATGATTTAGTCGGTTTCACGAACCGCATGAACGCCGTTTATCGGAACGAAATGGCGTTTACGTTCCAAATTGTGAGTGGTTTGAACATCATTTATCCCGACAAAACAACCGACCCCTACACGACCGTTTCGGGCGCGATGCTCGATCAATGTCAAATTGATTTAGACGCTAACGTCGGGTCTGTCAATTACGATATTGGTCACGTGATGAGTCAATCTTCGGGTTCAGGCGAAGGCTTGGCACAAGCCGACGCGTGCGGTGCGGCAAAGGCAAAAGCCGTAACTAAAAACGGTGGAACGCCTTACGCACAAGTCTTTTTTGACCAAACTTTGTTTCACGAAGTTGGGCATCAATTCGGCATGAACCACAGTTTTAACAGTTCAATTCCCGTTTGCACAACGCGCAATCGAGACTCTTCCGTTGAACCGGGCGCGGGCGCAACGATTATGAGTTATGGTTTTACGTGCGATGGTGACGACTACTTTAACTCAACAACGAATGGTCCGATTCTCATATTTCACACCGTAAACTATTCAGAAGCAATCACTTACATCGCGCAGCCGGGACAAGGTTGCGGAACCGTGACGGCAACGGGCAATACGTCGCCGACGGTCACGACGACAAGCACACTCACCGTTCCGAAATCAACGCCTTACGCCTTGACGGGCAGCGCAACGGACGCCGAGGGAGACGCTTTGACTTACGGCTGGGAAGGAACGAACATCGGCGAAGTTGCCGACCCCGTGGCAGGTACGCTCGCTAACACGGCAGTTGGTCCGTTTTCACGGTCTTATGAGCCGACGGCAACGGGTGCAACGCGCAATTTTCCGCTTTTGAGTGCCATCCAAAACGGAACAAACTATGCAAAAGGCGACAAATTGCCCTCAGTAGCGGCGACAATGACGCACCGTTTGGTCGTTCGAGACAACCGCGCGGGCGGTGGTGGAACGGCTTTTCAACCCGTTACTGTGACGGTTGACGGCGCTTCGGGTCCGTTTTTGATAACAAATGACTTGACGGGAACGGTCGTCGGCGGCTCAATGCAAACGATTACGTGGTCGGTGAACAATACAAACGCAGCGCCCGTGAATTGCGCGGCGGTCAACATTAAATTATCGACCGACGGCGGCGTGACTTTCCCGACGATGCTCTTGGCAAATGCGCCGAATAACGGTACGGCGAGCGTCACTTTGCCGACAAATCCTGCGGCAACGGGCGGCGGCAATCCGAATTTGCCCGAAAGCATCGCTTCGACGACAACGGCGCGGATAAAGGTAGAAGCCGTGGGCAACGTGTTTTTCGATATGTCGAACTCAAATTTTGAGATTACGTCGGTTTTACCCGTCGAATTGACCGCATTTACGGCGCGTTTGAGGAATCGAAACGAGGCAGCATTGGCTTGGACAACGGCTTCGGAGAAAAACAATATTGGTTTTCAAGTGGAAATGATGGATGCAAACAGCGCTGATAAAACGTTTGAAAAAATCGGTTTTGTCAAAGGCAACAACACGACGCTTGCCGTGCGTAATTACGCCTTAAATGTGCCAAATTTGTTGCCATCAACCTATTATTTCCGCTTAAAACAACTGGATGTCAACGGAAAATTCAGCTATTCGTCCACGCAATCGGTTGTGGTGAGTGGCAATAATTTTGACGCTAAATTGTTCCCAAATCCCGCTAAAAACGAGGTAAATCTTGAATTTTATTTGGAAAAAGAAGGCGCTATGTCGGTACAGTTAGTGAATCAAATCGGTCAAATTGTCTTTGATTTGCCCGTGAAAAAATACGACGCGGGTCGTCAAATTGTGTTGTTGAACACAACGAATTTGGCGGCGGGTGTTTATTTCTATCGCTGCGAAGCGGCGCAACAATCGGTGCAAGGCAAGGTCGTTATTGCGCGATAAAACG
>JAYUKJ010000017.1:0-1860 GCA_043764555.1 Saprospiraceae bacterium | reverse complement strand
GGAATGCACGTATCGTATTTAGCCGTGAAATCGGTAATCACGGTGCCGCCAACGCGTACCGTCAAAAACGCTGAATCGCTGCAAACGGAGCCTTCGTTTAGCACCAATTTGCCTTGATAAAGACCCGTGTCTCGGAAAACGACGGAAGGACTCCAATCCGAAAATCGTTGAATGCCGCCGTTGTTTTTCAAATCAAATTCCCAATAAAAACTGTTGACATTTGCCCGCTCGTAGCTCTTGTTGTTGAGCATTAGATTGACGTTTTCGCAGCCAAAGACGTAGAATTCTTTGCCAAAAGTGGAATCCGCCGCGATTAACGCGTCCACCGTTTTTTTGCATTGAACGATGTTAAATTGAAAATCGCGGAACATACGCGTCAATAAAACCCCATTTCGATACTCTTCCACGCACACCGTCACGACGTATTGCGCAATAAACGTCGGCGTTCCCGTAATCAATCCTGAATTGGGACCAATTTTTATCAACGGGTCGCCGCCCATCGGTGCCGAGTCCGTGTAGGGAAAATTGTAGCTAACGGGATAGTAAGGCGGCGGTTCAGCCAGCCGCGCTTGATTGCCACCGCCACCGCCGCCGCCGCCGCCGCCAGTTGGCGAGGTGTAGGCGGTGCAAAAACGATAAACCAATTGGTCGCCTTCAGCGTCAACGGCTGAGTGGTCATATTTTAGGGGTTCGCCGACGCAGATAAATATGGGCGGTAATTCTTTGAAATAAGGGCTGTTGTTGTCGGCGTGTTGCGATTCGGGCGTTATTTCGACGCTGTAAGTGGCGCCTGAATTGTCTGGTCGGGCGATATTGGTGATTGTTCTGTTGCGACAGCATTTTTGGTAAGAAATCAGGTAGCTAAAGGTGGTATCAATCAGCGTCGCGTCCCACTCGTACAAGGCTTCTTCAACTTTAATATTGCTCGGCGGCGTCAAGCACGCAATCGCGTTTGGCACAACGATGCTGCGCGTGATAATGGGCGTGCTGATGGGGAGTTTGTTGTCATTGTCGCCAAATATTTTGGCGCCTTGGTCGGTCAATAAATAGACGGCGAGCAGGGCGGGATTGTCAAAATCTGCCGATGCGCGCGCGTTAATCACGTCTTTGTATATCCGCATCGTAAAATGATAGCGGATTTGCTTGCCTTGGCGGCTTACAAATTTGTAGGAGATTTCGCCGCCAACGATGTGGCTTCCCTTCAGTGTCGAAGGCGCGAGAAAGAGACCGCAAAGCAATAAAACGGGGTAGATGTATTTGTTAATCATGTGTTGCAGTGGTGTAAAGAATGAATAATGACGCGCTTGATAAGTTAAACTACGAAGAAAAGTGCGCCTTAGATGTTCGAAGTAAACGCTTTGTTGCCTGATTTAAGACTGGGGATTGACGAATTTAAGACTTTCTGCTAAACCAAATAATGTTTCAGAAAGTTTTCACTTCGTAAATGAATATTTCCCAATTCAAGTGTCCAAAAAGGTGTTTATACTGAGGGGGGTATAAAAACTAATACGCGTTTAAATATCATTCCGTTGCTTCGTTGGTGGGCAAGATTGGGTGATTGTTAAAAAATTGCTCAATCTGGCGTCTGTCTGAGGAAATTGTTGAAAGTAACAGATTTAAGGCTACAATGGATTGACGTTCAGTCGCTTGCAAATTTTAAATGCTTAATTTTTAATTTTTAATTTCCTAACCCACTAAATGATATAGCTTTGCGGCGCAGTATACATGAAACGGGGTAAAATCCCGTTTTTACTGAGGGGTATAAATTTACGAAATCTTTAAGATTTCGTAAATTTCAGACGGCAATGACTCCCAAAAATCGTTATTTTCTAAAATGCCATTGATGGAAAAGCTGGATTT
>JAYUKJ010000016.1:0-6191 GCA_043764555.1 Saprospiraceae bacterium | reverse complement strand
TTGAACCCATCGTGAAGGGCGGCAAAAAGACGGATAAAAACAATTATTCTGCCTACGTACCCGTGCGTTTTTGGGTCAATAATGGGATTGAGAAATTAGAAAAAAATAAAGAATATACGTCCGAGCATCCCGAAGTTTTAATCATAAAAGAAATGACTAAAAAGGAGAAAAAACGGCGGATTGAAAATGCTAAAAAACAATAAAAAGGACCCCTCAGTATAAAACCTAAAAATAGCGTATTTTTGCCTTTTTATTCACCAATAAATTTATCCTATGATAGCCTATAATCCTAAAGACTGGTTTGTCTTTATTTTTCGTTTTCCCAAAGCCGATACTTTCCGAAAATTGCTGCCTTTGATGTTGGCGATTGTCCTTTATTCCGCGATTGTGGCGTATATAGAAGTCGAAATTTTCAATTTTTTGGAGAAAAAACACACGCAGAATCTAACGATGATTCACAGTTTGTTGGGTGTTTTGATTTCGTTGCTCTTGGTTTTTAGGACCAATACGGCTTACGACCGTTGGTGGGAAGGGCGCAAATTGTGGGGCAGTTTGGTGAACAATAGCCGCAATTTGGCACTAAAACTCGCGCCGATTTTGACGGATGAAGCCGACCGACAGTTTTTTAAAACCGCGATTCCATCCTACGCTTTTGCTTTGCGCGACCATTTGAGGAACGAACAAACCCGAATTGAGTTGTTTGACGTCGATTTGAATACGACATTTAAACCCGATAATGACAAGCATTTGCCCAATCAAGTGGCTAAGACGTTGTTTGAAAAAATTCATCAATTGCACGCAGAAAACGTGTTGTCGGGTCAACAATTGCTGTATGTCAACGAAGAATTGCGCGCGTTTACCGATATTTGCGGTGCTTGCGAACGGATTCGCAATACGCCGATTCCGTATTCGTACAGCCTTTTTCTCAAAAAATTCATCTTTTTTTACGTCATGACGCTGCCCATTAGCTACGTTTTTACTTTGAGTTATTACATCGTCCCGATTGTTCCTTTTATTTTTTACGCTATGGCGAGTTTAGAATTGATTGCGGAAGAAATCGAAGAGCCTTTCGGTCATGATTCCAACGATTTACCCATCTCAAGAATATGTGATACAATCAATATGCACATTGGGGAAATTTTGGATTAGATGATAGATTTTTTAACCGAAAAGGGACCCCTCAGTATAAACGGTATTTTTACAAAAAAAGGCTGTTCGCAACGCGCGAACAGCCTTTTTTTTGATGGACTAACACTAATTAATTGCGATTAATTGGCAATTAATTGCCACTATCATCGGTATCTTTAAACGATGCGGCGTCGAACAACAAGCTAAAACGAAGCGTGTTGTCAAGTGGTCCACGTTGGCTTGACGTTGGCACTAAATACGACAAATTGATGCCTAAAACGTTGTATTTCAAGCCTAAACCGACCGTGAAATATTGGCGACCGCCTTTTGCCGCGCTTTCGTGGAAATAACCCGCGCGCACCGCAAACTGCTTGTCGTACCAATATTCGATGCCCAAGGAGTAGTTAATTTCTTCCAATTCTTCTCGGCCACCGCCTGGGGCGTCGTTGAAAGATTTGAAGATACCGCTGACGGGACTGATTTCTTTCCAGTCTGGAATTTTGTTGCTGTTAGCGTCCGTAGAGTCTCTTTGCGGCGTGATAACGAGCAATTTGTTGATGTCTGCGCAGATAACAAGGCTATTGTATTGGTCGAAAGGAATGTCCCACGCCGCGCCAATGCCTAAATTTGTCGGCAAAAAATCCGCTGAACGTAGGTACGTAATTTTGTTGCCAATATTGCGAATCGCCATACCAACCATCAAATTGGACTTGCCTGCTGCCATAGAAATAGGTGTTTTGTAGGTTGCCGAAATATCGACCGCACCCGCTCTACCCGACGAAATTTTGTCGCTGCCTTCCGCGGTTTGACCCGTCGCAAGGTTGGAGTAAATGAACTTACCCGTTGCACCAACGGCGAATTTTGAGCTTAATTGACGAGAATAACTCGCTGCCAATTCAAATTCACGTGGTGAACCTTCGCCCGTAATTTGGGCGTTGTAGTCCGTCCATTGAATGTTACCGAGCGAGAAATAGCGCAAACTCAAACCAACTGCTTGCTTGACTTCACCGCCAAATTGGTAGTAACCCGCAATGTTGGCAAGGTAAATATCGGTCACACCGAGACTCCGCAACCAGGGCGTGTAGGAGAGTGAAACGCCCGATTTTGCTTCCGCCATCGCATATTTCGACGCGTTGAAGTGAATCGCGTTTGCATCAGGACTAATCGCAATACCAACGTCGCCCATCGCTCCAGAACGTGCATCGGGGTTAATCATCAAAAACGGAACGGCAGTTTGAACGGTGCCGCCGCATTGCCGACCTAAGGCGTCAGTACCTGTAGCGGGGTCGCAACCGCCTTGTTGTGCGCGGGCTGCCGAGAATAGGCTTAGTGCCAAAAGTGTAAAGAGAACTTTCTTCATGTTCGAGTAAGAATTTTTCAAAACTGTTGTCCAGATTGTTAAGAAATCAGGTTGCAAAAATAGGTTTTTACTTTATAAAACGAAGTTGTGAAACGCTCAACTCCGCCTTTTTAGTCCAATACAGAAGGGTAAATTTAAAATATTTTTTATATCTATCTTTAAACCCTTGACCGTTAACTTATTGTGTCACGAATTTTCGTTCGTGAATTTGTGAAATAAAGTATTTTAAAATGAAAAAATATAAAAAACCACGGACTGAAGTCCATCATACTTTTTATTTTATTAATATCAAACGCTCAAAACGACTCTCGGCGGTCTGCGTTTTGCCTTTTGCATCGCGCGCCGAAAGGGTCACTTTGAAGATGTATAATCCAGTTGCCAAGCTCTTTTCGGCTTCCCATTCGATGCCGTCGACGAAGTTGCCATTCGGCGAAACGGGTTGGTCTATGGTCTTAATGAGTTGCCCCGCAGCGTTAAAAATATCAATATGTGCTGCGAAACCTGTGCCGCTCAAATTGTGTTCAAATTGGAAAAATGCCTTCGTCGAGAACGGATTTGGATAACTCAAAACCTTATCGAGCGCGCCTTTTGCGGTCGTCGCCACGATGAATTCGGTTGAGCCTTCGCCGACGTTGTTGGCAATATCCCACGCTTTTATCTTCAAAATGTACGTGCCTTCCGCCAAATTACTGAGGGGGTACTTCACGCTGCCTTTCGTCGGGTCGTCTTTTGTTGCTTCATAAAAATTGTTGAGGACAATCGCGTTTTTTGAATCATTGAGAATTGCCGTCAAATCGTGGCCAATGCTTGTACCTGCGACGTTGATGCCGTTGTCGTCACTCAACTTTACGAGGATTGTGGGGTTTGTGGTTGTCGTACCGCCACTTTTCCAATCAAAATTATTCATAAAAACGGCAACTTTCGGCGCCTGATTGTCTGATACAGAGGGGGTACTTCCGCCAATTATGAAATTTTCAAAACTGCCCGCCGCGTCTCGACTCACCGAATCCGACGCGTAATAGCTGATTTTTCCCGCGCCAAACGCGTAATCAATGTCTTTTGGCACAACAAAAGAGAAGCGCCACCGTCCGTTTTTGACCGTCGCCGCGCCTTTGAAAAGCACGTTGCGTTGAACGGCGAACTCCTGCGGATAGCTGTCGGATGTTTGCCCTAAAGTCTTGATAGTGAGCATTTTATCAAAAACTGTTGGGAACACAGTGCCGTTAAAATCGGTAATAATGTCGCCTCGGTCGTCCAAAATAGTGCCTTCAATCGTCACTTTTTGCAAAGCGCGCGCGGTGTCTTGTCGAGTGGCGTTGGCACTGTTGCCGTTTATTGTGGTCGTTGCGACTTCATAACGCGGCATGGCAAGGCGCATCGAAGGGTCGCCAAAAAGTCCAAATTTTTGACCATTGTCGAACGTGTTGCTGCGGTTTTTGGCACCAATAAAAATGTCGCCAATCGGTTGGGCGCGGTAATTTATTTTTGAAAAAAGGGTGTCAAAAATGGCACTCGTTAAGCGTTGATTTGACGACGCATAGACGGCGCGAACGGTTGAAAATGAAGCAATTGCGCCGCCCGCAGGATTCAAAATTGCGGCTTCTCCCGCCGACACTTCTTTCGGATTATCGAAACCCGTAAACGAGCAAGTTGCTGTGATGAGCAGCGGTAATTTGTCAAAATTGCGCCAGCTTTCAAGGTCTTCGCGCATCAAAATGCGTTCTTGCGCCAAGCCTTTCGGACCGCCGTGACCTAAATAACACAAGGTCAACATCCCTTTAAACACGTTTTGGTAGAGTGATTCGTTGAGTTGCGGCACGCGTGTTCCGCCCGAAGACACGTCTAATTTGTAGGCATCTACGTACAATTTATCGAAATTCAGGTTTCTTATGCGTGAAGAAACGCTGTTAGAGATGCCGTCGGCGTCGCTCATGTGCAGATTGCCGTCGCCATCATCGCCCATGAAAACCGTCCGATTGCGCCAATCGCCGAGCGATTTAGGACTTTCGTAATGAATAATTTTTGCTACTACGCCATTTGCTTCCGTTGCCGTTTTGCAAGGAATGCGCCCGATGGCAATGTCCAAATCACCGACCAAATTGACCCCCTCAGTATCGTCGAGCAAACCGTAAAAATCGTCGCTCGGATAGGCATTTATGGCGTCGAAACTGTCGTCGGTTTCGTAAGGTGGAATAAAATCGGTCGGTTGCAAATTGCCAAGTGGGTAGAGGCGTTTGTAGTCAAAAGAGCCGTCACCCATGAGCAACAAATAACGAAATTTCTTTGAGCGTTTGTGCAACAAACGGGCAAAATCGCGGATGGCGGCAGGGTCTAAAGCGCCACTTGAAAACTCGTTATAAATTTGATTTATTTCCGCCGTTTCGACGATTAAACCTGATTTCAGACGGTGCGCTTGCAGCTTTTTTGCGGCTGCTTCAAACTCTTTTGGATAAACGATGAGCAAATCAACTGTTTCGAGGCCGTGCAGATTTTGATTAGTAATTTTACCAACCGCGGCTGATGGTTTTAAGAAAACGCCCGTTTTGTCGAAGACGGCGAACTCTCGAAGGGACCCCTCAGTATTGGCACCAAAATTTGCACTATTTGAGCTATTTGTAAACTGTTGATTCTTAGGAAGTTGTGGTGTGCTGATGTCCCAAATTTGGACATTCGCATTAACGTTTGCCACCTGAAAATTAGTCGTCGATTTAGACAAAGTCCGCACGTCGCGGAACGTGAAAGGCGTGCCGCTGAACTTCAAGTTTTGGCGAACATTGAGTTCCACGTAATCCAACCAACCTTTGAGGGCTACGTCTTTTAGGTTGTAACTTACTTTCAAACTAAACGGATTCGAGGTGCTGAAAGGGGAGGCGATGCGTTCCGAAATCGAAGCGGCGCGGGCTTGGGTATCGTCGGGTCCAGTTCCCGCGATGGCGTAAACATCAGTCGTAACTGATTGATTACCAAGGATTACGGTAAACGGTACGGAGCTAAACGAAGCACCTGCGAAACGTCCGCGCACGAGGATTGAATCGGTCGTTAGGTTCGGGAAACTGAATTTATCGGTGTAGTTTTTTTCAGAAACGCCCGTTCCAAAAAAATCGCCAAACCAATCTTTTCCGCCGCCTTGCGTGCAGTTGCAGCCTGCGGAAGCCAAAATGTTGATTTTGTCTTCTTCATAGCGCGCAAAATCATTATAAGTCGTTGAGGTATAGGTAGTGTTTGTAACAGAAGGTTGGGCGGCAATGCGGCGGCCATTTCCCGACGAAATTTTGATGTAATAATACGTGTGGTCGGCGTAAATATTTTTGGGCCGTGAAAACGTGTGGTCGGCGTAATTGAATTGCGCTTTGTCGGCACCGACGGCGTAAAAAAACAGGGCATCCGACGCGTCAAACTTGCCATCGGTTTCCCCTTCGATGAGGATAGCGTTTTCGGTCAAATCGTCGGCGCGTTGCGCAGCGTTTGATTCGGGCAACCGACCGCCGCCGTTTCCGTAGAGTTTGATAGAACGCGGGTCGATTTGGTCGAGGTTCGTGATTTTCAACTCGTTTTTCAAAAACGTAAAATCGAGCCGATACACGCCCGTTTCTTTGACCGCAAATTTGTAAACATCGCCGTCTTTGAGGGCCGATATTTTGGTTTGCGCCGAGAGCGTACAGATACTTGCGAAGGCAATCAGGGTCGTAAAAAATCTTTTCAT
>JAYUKJ010000015.1:0-6195 GCA_043764555.1 Saprospiraceae bacterium | reverse complement strand
AGACATCAATCAAAAAAGAATTTTAAAACATCCAACAGTACCAAATTTATCATACACAATTTTACCGTAGTGGGTGAAGTTATTTAAATTGAATCACTAATGAACGCATTTTGAGTGCCGATGGCGTAAATGGTTCTGTTAAATATGTAGAAAGAATGATACAAATTAAAATTGATACATTCACTTTTGATGCACCAATAGGTTGGATTTTAGATAAAGATTGTGATGATGTATTGTTGGGACGCGAAGTCGTTTTCGACCTCTTTGATGTAGAGTTTAAGCAAGCAGACGAGGAAATTATATTCAAAAAACGGGACGTTGCTCAAACTATTTAGCACATTCAGACAATATTGAACAGAAAAAGTTAGATGTGCGTGCATCTAACTTTTTTTTTATTAAAAATTAGGACCCCTCAGTATAAAACCATTTTTACGCCTCCCTCCTACTCTATTACCGCCCTAAAATATCCATTTTTAATTGTTTATGTTACGTAAGTTAGTAATTACGTAAGTTAGTAATTACGTGAGTTAGTAATTACGTGAGTTGGTAATTACGTGAGTTAGTAATTACGTGAGTTGGTAATTACGTGAGTTAGTAATTACGTGAGTTAATAATTAAATAAGTTAGTAATTAGATGGAATTATGGATTTTTTTGTAATTTTGCGCATCAAAAAGTTCTAAAACGATAGATATTTTATGAAAATTTTAGCTATTAGCAATCTGAAAGGTGGCGTTGGGAAAAGTACAATTGCGCAGAATCTGGCCGCGCAATTTGCCGAAGAAGGCATCAAAGTGTGCATTGCCGACACAGATACGGAGCAGAAGACGAGTGCGAAGTGGGCAACCTTGCGCGATATTTCGCTTGTCTCGATTCCCGTTTTCACCATCACACCTGAGAAGGTTTCGCAAGAAATCTTGGGTCTAAAACAAAAATATGACCTCGTGATTGTCGATGGCACGCCCGCGTTGACGGAACTCACGACGCGCATCATCATTTTGTCCGACCTCGTTGTCGTGCCGATTCTGCCCGGCGGCGGCGATATTTGGGCTTTGGAGAACTTTCTGGAACGCTATCAAGAGGCAAAAGTGACCAAAGAAAGCTACGGCGGAAAGGTCGATATTGCCGTAATCGTCAATCGTTACAGCGAACGGACGACGCTCGACCGAGAGATTGTGAGTGCAATCGAAGACTTCGACGTGGCGGTTTTAAAAACCAAACTCGCCAACCGCGTATCGTACCGCGAGGCGACAATTCAAGGCATCAGCGTTCACGAAACGAAGGATGAAAAAGCGAAGCAAGAGATTGCCGAATTGGCAAAAGAGATAAAAGCGATATTGGGATAATAAGAAAGAATATTGATGTATTTAATTGATAGTCAATAATTTAGATTTATAAATAAATTTAAAGTTAAATAGAAATGAGCAAAAAGATTGATATAAAACGTACTTTGGGCAAACCAATGCCCCCCCTCAGTATTGAGGACGTAGAAGCGATGACGCGTCAAATTCACGGGAAAAATGTCGAGCCACAGCCGACTATTGTTGCGAAATCCACCAAAATGAACGCGACAAAAGCGGCCGTTCCCGCCGCAGAAATACCCGCTAAAAAGGCGAACTATGAGGAAACTACGGAGAAATTAAGCACCGAAACAAGCAAATTCGTAAGCGAAACGACGGCTGAGAAAAAGGTGGAAAAAGCAGAGAAAATGTCCGAAACGCCACCGACTGACAAAGTAAAACGCGGTCGCAAATCCAAAATGATGCTTGAAACGGAGCGTTTGTTGCGGGTTTCGGTGGATTTACCCGAGAGTTTGTTCATTCAGCTAAAAATTGCCGTCATTCAGCAGCAAACGGATATGAAAACCTACATTCGGCAGTTGGTCGAAAAGGATAGGGCGAGTTAAAGTTATAAATCATTGATAACGCCGTAGTTTACTCATAGATAAAACCGTAATTTACTCATAATTTGGAAAATCTACCGTAGTTTACTCATAGTTCGTTTATTTAATAGTAGGCAAACAACTGTTTCAAGGATGGTTAAAACGATAAAAAGAAACAGCAACCCGTTTGTTGCTGTTTCTTTTTTTTATACATTGTTTATTGTTTAGAGCAGTCCAACTCATTGATTATCAATTGATTAAATCACTTATGTATGAGTAAACTACGGTTAACTATGAGTAAACTACGGTGTAACTATGAGTAAACTACGGTATATGAGTAAACTACGGTCATTAACTATGAGTAAATTACGGTTTTTAGGGACCCCTCAGTATAAAGCCGAAAAAAAGCCCTTTTTAGCTTTGCTGTGCGTTGGAAATTGATGTATGTGATTGGTTTGAAGCATTATTTATTGCGTTAAATATGAAAAAGATGTGATTTTCACAAACATTTTTCATATTTTTACGCCTTTGTGATAATACTACCGTAATTTACTCATAGTTGGCAACATGGCTAAAAAAAAATCAATCGAATCCACCGACCTTGTGGTCACGTCTAACGACCTTGTTTTGGCAAAATATAATTTTTCGCTTTGGCAAAAGCGTATTTTCAACTATTTTGTGAGCCAAATTGATAAAGATGCGACGGATTTTACGTTGCAACGCATTTATATCTCCGATTTAATTCATTTTTTCGACGCAGGCGACGGTCGAGAAGTATATGAGATTATCGCAAATGTGCCAAAACAACTCTACAATTCGTCCATAAAAGTGCCTTATATCTCCGAAGAAGGGCATCATCGTTACGGTGAAATGCGGATAATTACGCGCTACACCAAACCCGAAGACCGCGAATTGGGCAACGCTTACATCGAATTTAAGTTTAATGACGACTTAAAACCGCATCTTTTGGAACTCAAAAGGCGGTTTTTGCGTTACGATATGCAGAATATTGTGGGACTACAAAGCGTGCATTCTGTGCGAATGTTTGAGATTTTGAAGAGTTATGAGTACCTTGGAGAAGTGAGCTTCGAGGTAGAATTTCTCAAAACGGTCTTAGAATTAGGTGATAAATACAAGCTCTACGCGGATTTTCGGCGCTACGTTATTGACAAAGCACGGGAAGATTTGACCAAATATTGCGACATTTTTTTTGATTATCATGAGATAAAAAAGAGCCGAAAAGTCAACGAAATCATCTTTACCATTCGTAAAAACGGCGGTAGTCCGACCGAAAATTTTGATATTTCGGCCGAAAATGTTGCTTATACTGAGGGAGTAGGAGAGGCGTTGCCGCCAATTTTGCGCGACGAAAGAACCCTTTTGAAGGCGCACGTGCAAGCATGGTGGGGCATTACAGCGCTCATTTTTGAGAAAAAAGCGGCCGATAAAACCGAAAAAGACATCAAGATTGCGATTGATTTTACCAAAGAAAGAATAAAAGAGGGTAGAGCCAACAACCCCGCGGGCGTGTTTTTGGAGGCTTTAAGCAAAGGTTACATGACGACAAAGCAACAAAACGAAGCTAAAAAAGCGGAAAACGAAGCCAAGAAAGCGGAAAAAAACCAGATTAAAAAGGACAAACAAACCGTAATTTCGGAGTTAGAATTTGAATTAAAACAAATTTCGGACGCATTAACGGCGGCGGTTAATACAAAAATCCGACAAATAATTGAGCAAGACCCTACCGTAACTGACCGCGCAATTGCCCAAGTAACTGCTGAGTTTATTGCGACAAAACGCGCGCATTTTGTAACGGGTAAGTCGGTAGAAGATTTTAGGCAATTGCCGATATTGCGGGAAGCGGTAATTGTTGCCATAAAATCAATGGATAAATCGGAGTTTGAAGCGCTTGAGCAGCCATTTTTGGCGCGTTTGGCGAAGGTGCAGCGGGCAATCGCGGCGATTCCGTGAGTTTTAGATTTGACAATTTTTAAAAAGTTGCCAAATCAGGAAGTTGTCAAATTCTCTGGATATTGCTCCGCACTCATTTTTTTAATCATCAATTGTTCTAAAATACACGACTTAATCAAAAATATGAAAAAAACACTCATTTTACCATTTTTACTCGTCGCAAGCTCGTTTCTGCGCGCGCAAAGCGTCCCTTATTCACTCAATAACGAAGCGGTTTACCATCAAATTGACCGATTTGAAGTGCTTTATGGGAACGATAACTACCTTCAAACAACGGCAAAACCTTACACACGGACTGATGTTGTTCGTTACGGTTTGTCGCTCGATTCGACAAAAGCGCGGATGTCGAAGGTGGACCAAGCGGCTCTGCAATACATTTTTGACGATAATAACGACCTGCTGACACCTTCGGAATTGCCAAAAACGGTTGGTGCGAAAAATGGGTCAGCGCTGCCAGTCGAAATTACCCCCCCTCAGTATAAAGTCAGTAAAAAGCCAATTGCGACTTATTTTTATCGGACACCAGCGAATATGTACGAAACGCACACGCGCTATTTTGATTTGAAGGTAAACCCGATTCTCAATTTTAAAATTGCCGCCGAACGCGGAGAGGAGCAACCGATATTTTTGAATCAGCGGGGACTTGAATTGCGCGGAAGTATCGATAATCGGGTGTATTTTCAAACAAATATCGTTGAAACGCAGGCACGTTTCCCCAATTATGTCAACAATCGCATCAAGCAAGATTCGGCAATTCCGGGAGCATCGCTCTTTAAAGATTATCAAAGTATTTTATTTAGAGTGAATAATGGCTATGATTATCTCAACGCCCAAGGCTTAGTAGGGTTCAATATTACGCCCCACATCGGTCTGCAATTGGGCAACGGACAGCATTTTGTTGGTGATGGAATGCGTTCGTTGATGCTGTCTAATTTTGCCAATAACTACTTTTTTATGAAACTGAATACGAAGGTTTGGAAGTTTCAGTATCAAAATATTTTTGCCGAGTTGAATGTAAAGAACAATAACAATTCGAGCAATCTGCTGAATACAAAAAAGTACATGGCGATGCACCAATTGAGTTTTAACGTGAACTCCCGCCTCAATTTCGGCATTTTTGAGACCATTATCATGAATCGGACGGGTCATTTTGAGCTGCAATATCTGAATCCACTTATTTTTTACCGCTCGGTTGAACACTCTTTGGGCAGTCCCGATAATGTTTTGATTGGCGCTAATTTCAAGTGGAATGCCGCCAAACGTTTTTCAATTTACGGTCAAATTGTGTTCGATGAGTTTTTCTTTAAAGAGCTTTTAGTGGAAGATAAAGGCTGGTGGGCGAATAAATACGGCGCTCAGCTGGGCGTCAAATATTTTAATGCTTTCAATATCGACCATTTAGATATGCAATTGGAATATAATAAAGTGCGCCCTTTTACCTATTCTTACTACAACAGTATTAACAATTATACGCACGCGTATCAGAATTTGGCGCACCCGATTGGTGCTAATTTTAGGGAGTTTATGGCAAAAATACGCTACCAACCGACGTGGAAACTCATATTTGACGGGCGATTAATGTACGCCGATGTGGGGGAAAACGGCGCGTCTGTTAATTGGGGTAACATTCCTTTTACGTCGAGCGACACGAGGAAAGGGGAATTTGGGTACTTCCTTTCTGAGGGCGTCAACGCTAAAATTTTAACAACAAGTTTGGACGTTAGCTATCAACTTCGCCACAATATGTTCGCTGATTTGCACGTCTTGGCGCGCAAAAAAGACAGCGCAGACCCGACGCGCAATGAACGAACTTTTTATCTTGGCGGCGGTGTGCGGATTAATTTTGGTAACTACCGCAACGATTATTAGACGACTACTAAGCGTTCACTTTGGTGGATAGTTAGTATTTAGTACATCATAGAAGGTAAAAAAAAGCCGCTTCGCTGACCAACGAAGCGGCTTTTTTGGTTGAAAATGCCCGTTTTTTGTCAAAATACTGAGGGGTCCCCAAACGTTGGATAGTCACAGTTTTTGGAACCGAATTTGGCTGTTAGGTTTTTTGAGAACTATGCTAAATGATTTGTTTTCAATATTTTATAAATTAATCAATTTTGAATATATTTCAACCATTATCTGTCAACTTCGCTCACAGTAGCCGCTTTTAGCCGTGCTTTATTTGGCTAAAACGCCGTGTAATTGCGGCTTAAAGATTTTAAACACACAACTTCTTGCCTTTTAGTTTCAAATTTCAACGTGTCATAAATTGATTATTTTAGAATCTGAAATCCCCTCTTTTTTATCCTCTATTTTATGGTCTGTTAGGCGTCATTCAAAAAATAGTACA
>JAYUKJ010000014.1:0-1862 GCA_043764555.1 Saprospiraceae bacterium | reverse complement strand
TTCAATTTTCCAACAATCAAACGTAAAACCGTTTCCGCTTGTTCAATTTCGTAGTCAGACAAAATGGCAATTAGCACCACTTCTGGTATTTGAGAACTCAACAATTCGTTGGTGTCTAAAGTATGAACATCCAACAAATCAAAACCTTCAAAAACCTCTTCGGGTCGCAGAACTGTCCGCATTGTCGGTTTTTCCATGCCTAAATAAATGACCACGTGACGAACGGGTAATTTAAATCTTCGGAAAGATAGTCCGTGATATTCACCAACGCGAAAAATCATTTCAAGATTATTGCCACTTTCAAATTCCAGATGCAAGATAAATCTTTCTCCAATTTCAGGCACAATTTCGTAGAAAAAATCCATTTCCAACTCAATCGTTGTCTGCATTTTTTCTTTTAAAGGCGTTGCTTCAACGATTTTTATGCCCAGTTTTTTTTCAACTAAGGGTCTAAATATCTTCTCAATTATTTCTTTAAATATCTTATCAAAGGCGTTGCCTTCTTTTTTGGGCGTCTTGACTGCTGCTTTCTTTGGCGTATTTTCACGCGTCAATAATGTTTTTTTGCCATTGTTTCAGTAAGTTTACTAAATAAGTATCTATAAATAATGTTTGCGCTTGCAAAGCTAATTACTTTCATTCAAATCTCCAAACAGCGCTTAAAGATAAAAATTAAACTTATTTGATAAAATTGCAAATATAATTCTGTCGAAACGCATTATTCCATATTTAAAACTATAAGTATTAATTTCAAACTAAGTCGAGAGACAGTTTTGGATAAAATCGTTTCACCTTTGCCCCATCGAAAATTTAATTCAACTAAGCATTTTTACCACGCTTTAACTAACCGCTAACACTTTAATCGGAAACTAAATTTTTATCAAAATTAATTGGAAAGGACACAATTTTGCTCAATTCAATGTATGCACTTTCAAACACTAAAAACAAACATTTTGCAATACATTTACATTTATTCCAACCTATTAATTATTAATCATTTATTGTTTAAAAACTAAAAACCACCAATTGTTATGGCTACTAAATTGACATTAAAAGGACGCACACTTGCCTGTATTTTATGTGCAGCAAACACGCTTTTCGCGCAAGATGCAGCGAAACCTACGGAAGCAGCACCGCTCGTTATTGCGGGTCACGTTGACGCTTACTACCGTTACAGCAGCAATAAAGTTGCGGGAAAAACGTCGTATTCCGACGCTGGAAATGGCTTCGGATTCGGTATGGCAAATTTGCAAGTGTCGAAAGACAATGGTAAAATTGGATTTATGGCCGACGTCATGTTCGGGCCGCGGGCGGAAGGAACGAATTACTACTACGTGGACAAAGAAGGCAAAAGCAGCTCGCTCGCTTTCATCAAACAATTATACGTTACGTATAAACCTACTGATAAAGCGAAGTTTACAATTGGCAATTTTATGACATTTGTTGGTTACGAGTTAGCCGAAGCGTCAAATAACTTGAATTATTCGATGTCTTACAACTACACAAACGGTCCATTCTTTCACACAGGTTTGAAATTGGACTACCAATTTACGGACAAATTTGCGGGTATGTTAGGCGTTTTCAACCGCACTGATACGAAGTTAGACAATGGTTCTAAATTCGTTGGCGGTCAATTGTCTTACGTGGATGGTCCTTTCAAAATCTACCTGAACGGTTTGTCGGGTAAAGAAAACGACTCATTAACAGTAACGACTTTAGATGTAACGACGAGCTATCAAGCGACGTCAAAATTGGGTTTGGGTTTCAATTTAATCAACAAATCAGCGGCACCAAAAGTGGGTTCAACGGCAAGCTGGTTAGGCACAGCTTTATACGTCAATTATGCCGTTACGGATAAGGTC
>JAYUKJ010000013.1:0-1864 GCA_043764555.1 Saprospiraceae bacterium | reverse complement strand
ACGGGCGGAACGGGCGCAAAGCCGACGGCAAACATCAACAATTTTGTCGGCGCTAACGGCTACGTCACCGACGCGGCTAACGCAACAAACATCAAAGGTGTAGCAGGCGCCAACGGTGACAACGGCGACAACGGCTGGTCGCCATCTTTTGCGAGCGAAATTCATTTTGCTGGAACTGCAAATGAAATCGTTGTGATGAAAGTCTATGACTTTATTGGCGGCACGGGCGCGAAACCCACAGTCCCCGTCGATGCGTATTTGACACAAACGGGTTACGGAACGCTTGAAAATGCCATCAATATTCAAGGGAATAAGGGTAGCGACGGTAACAACGGTAACAACGGCTGGATTCCGCGATTGGAACCCGTGTATCGCACGCCGACTGAAGTCGTCATGCAAGTGACGGATTACTACGGCGGCACGGGGCCTAACCCGTATGACAACGTTGACCCGTTGTTGACTTTTGTCGGTTTTGCTGGCGAATTGGTGAGTCTCGCGCAAGCGAAGCGCATTAACCCTGAAGACAGCTTTGGAAATCGTATTCAGGTTATCAAGTCTAACGCAGACCAGGATGCTTTCCCGATGGGTTCATTGGTTCAGATTATCACTGTTGCAAAAGGTGATATGCTTCTTTGGGCGACAAACAACGTCTCGAACCCTGATTTCACACAGATGGACAGCATGACGCTGTTTAAATCGTTGTTCCGCACGGTTGCCTATTATTTGAACAGAGACACGACGGCGACTGAACTATCGACGCTGCCCGTGTCGGTTGTTGCGCCGAACTTGCTCTTAGAGATTGAGACTCAGCGGACAAACTGGTCTGATTTCGAAGCAGACTTAGGTGGTAATGTCAGTCGTCAAATCTTGCGCGCTGTCATTGATTTTGACGGTGAGCTGGAAGAGCGTTTCTTGCTCGGCGACCTTTCAGACAACACCACGGCCGACGACCTCGCAGGATTGGCAATTGCATGGGATTACGTCATTAGTAATTTGTCGTAATCGTTTTCGATTGTCTTTCAACAACGCCTTGCTTTCGATGAAGGTGAGGCGTTGTTTTTTATTTGATTTTTTTCAAAAAAAGGGACCCCTCAGTATAAACGGTAAAAAAAGTAAAATACCATGCAATTTCAGTTTTATTTGATTGAAGACAAATACGGCAACGCGGCTCAAGAAGCGTATTTTGACAACGTTGTGGCGGCGTGCCGTCGAGCGGCGACGCGCTTAGGACTGCGCGAAGGGACGGACTGGGAAGGCTACCTTTGGGATTTGGCTACCTTTAAAACGGCATATCCGACGGTCAATCTAAAAACGACCCCCTCAGTATGTTTGAAAACAGAAGCGGACAGTCAAGTCGTTTTCTACGTTGGTCAACGGGATGTCAAAGTTTTAGAATCAGCGTTTTACGATATTTTCAAATTGAAAATGCAACCAATTGACAAAACGGGCGACGGCGACGGCACCGATGAAGAAAAACGCGACGGCAACGGCACGAGCGACAGCGCAGGCGGTAACGGTTGGTTCCCTTTTGGTAAGCGTGAATGCGGATTGATGGATGATGTATTGACGATGCTCGGCGTCACCAAAGCGCTCAAGCAATTGGTTTATGGCGGTACGGCTTTGTATCTCGGTTCCCGCGCTTTGCAGTCGGGCAATCAAGCGGGTCAAACGGTTCAGGGTGCTGGCGCAGCTTATTTTTTGTACTTAGCTTTGACCGATACGGACGACGAATGCGCAAAGCTAAAAAAGTAAAGAAAAGTAAAACGGACGTCACATAAAGTCTGCCATAGTGTCAGAATTAAACATAAGTGATGTTATTAAATTAATGCCTTTTCTAAAAACAATTGTCACAAAAAAAGCCGTT
>JAYUKJ010000012.1:0-1867 GCA_043764555.1 Saprospiraceae bacterium | reverse complement strand
CGGGTTGGCTGCCGCAATAAAATCTAAAAAACAGGATGGAAGCAGACATTTATGGCATCAAAATGTTGGCGCATGAAGCCTTTATTCGCCGTGCTGCGGCGTTCGGTGCGCCTTTTATGTTGAAGGGCAGCTACGTGACGCGGCAATATTTTGACAATCCGATGGACAGAATTCCCGCCGATTTGGATTGGAATTATTTAGGCATTTTGTCAAATGTTGACGATGCCCGACGGACGTTTAGCGCTTGGATAACGGCGGTAACGGAATCCGATTTGGACGATGGCGTGCAGTTCAGAAGTTTCAAAGAAAATGCTTTTTGGCGGATGATTGACTACGCCATGTCGGATGATTTTCCGACCGTTAATACCGATTTAAAGTGTTGGTTGGACGGTGATAAATTTGAGTTTACGATGGATATTTCGTTCAATTTAGACGTTGAAGTGCCGCCTATTGCGTTGATTTACAAGTCTTTACGTGGTGATTCATTTATTGTTCCGAATACCGTTCCACTCGCTCTGCAAGTGTCGTGGAAGATGCATCAGTCGTTGGTGCGTCCGCGATTTAAAGACCTTTTTGATTTGATTCATTTGCTCCAACATCCCGATTTTAATGCCCAAACGTTAAACGATGCTTTGCAGGCTTTGGTTAATGAATGCAGTGTGGATAAAGTGGATTTAGGACGATTTAATTATTTGATTTTCAACGATTTAGATAAACTATATCCTAATAATTCGATTGACGAAAATTGGGATTGTTGGCGGCATGAAATCGGTAGATTTCGTTATCCCAATAATTTGATTAATCAAGATACAGCTAACGAAATAACGGACGAATCACAGCTGCCCGTCGGTTTATTGCATTTCAAAAAACTGTTTCATGAAGCCGTAGAAAAAGCTGGATTTACGGCGGTTTCGTTGCAAGATTTACCTAAATCGACGCGTAAAAAGCGTAAAATGTACCAATAGGAAGTATCAGCAATTGGCTGCGGAAAAAAATAAAATCGGGAGGACCCCTCAGTATATCGCTGAAAATTATACCTTTGTCCCCCGTTATGAAGAAGATAATTATCGCAATCGACGGCTATTCATCGTGCGGAAAAAGCACGCTCGCCAAGGCACTCGCCAAAGAACTCCACTACGCTTACGTGGACACAGGCGCAATGTACCGTTCTGTAACGGCCTATTTCCTCGACAACAACGTGGACATCAACAACCACGACGCTGTTCTCGACGCGCTCAATCACATCGAGATTCATTTTGAACGGACAAAAACGGGCAATCACGCCTTTTTGAACGGTAAAGACATCGAAGAAGAGATTCGCACGATGCGGATTTCCGAAATGGTGAGTCCCGTTGCAACGCTCTCGGATGTGCGCCGTTTTCTCGTTGCGCAGCAGCAAAAAATGGGCAATCGGAAGGGTGTTGTTATGGACGGACGCGACATTGGAACGGTCGTTTTTCCGAGCGCAGAATTGAAAGTTTTTTTAACTGCGGATAAACATATTCGGACGCAAAGGCGTTTTGATGAATTGACAAACAAAGGACAAGTCGTTGATTTTGAAGCCATTAAACGCAATTTGGTTGAGCGCGATTTGATTGATTCTAACCGCGCCGATTCGCCGTTGCGACAAGCCGACGATGCGATTTTGATTGACAATTCCTATTTGACGCCCGCCGAACAGATGCAAAAAGTATTGGATTTGGTGCATCAAAAAATGGGTATCAAATCTCTTTAAAAGCTGCTATCAATTCTACGCCAATAAGTGTATTTTTTGTTAGAGATACTGAGGGGTCTCTTTTTTGCGTATTTTTGCGCCAAAATTCGATTTAGGGAAAGCATAACAACGAGATTAACTAACAAACTTTTT
>JAYUKJ010000011.1:0-6222 GCA_043764555.1 Saprospiraceae bacterium | reverse complement strand
ATCGTCATATTGCCCAATAAACCCGCACTCGGCGCCGTGAAACTGCCGTTAAAAGTGCCGTACTGATTGGTCTTCAGTTGCAAAGTATTTATCTTTTGACGGTTGACGTCGAAGAAGGTGATTTCGACCGCTTCGTTCGGCACAACGCGTGGTGGATTTTTCTCACCCGTTATCTCTTGGAACTCATTTTCGCCCGTTTTTTCAATCAAAATACCTTTGAAATAAACCGTCTGCGAAGGGCGGTAAATCTTTCTGTCCAAGAAAAATTGCGTGAATTGGTACTTCTGTTTTTCGGGTTTGTAGAAGTAATTGGAGTAGCCATCACCCGTTGCCAACGTGTCTTTTCCATAAACAAAACGGAGCGTGTAATACTTCTCTTTTGGCATCCGCGGATAGACAAAACCTTCGGCATCCGAGACGGCATTACCGATTTTTGAGCGCACATCTTTCCGTAGTTTTTGGTCGTATTTGCTTTCCCAAAACTCCACCGTTACACTCGGCAAAGGCTCGCCCGTTGAGCGGTCAACGACGACAAACTGATTGGCTTCGGTGTCGCCTGAACGGTGGAAATAAGCAATATTTGACACGTGAAATGACAAATAATGCGCCTTTCCGCCGTTTTTATTCGTGAATTTAGGATTGTCGGCCGCCAAAACTAAGTACATTCCGAGCGGTAATTTATCCATTCTAAGCTCCGTAGAATGCGGATTAAAATCACCGTCGTTGGGCAATTTGACGATTTTGCGCGCGAGGAAAGGTAGGTTGTTGTAATACTTCAAACGCTGGTCGTCGTCCTCAAATTCACGGCGTCCGACGCGCTCATGCAATCGAATAATTTTGTAATATATGGAGTCCGTATTTTTGAAATTAACGTGTGCCAAAATCGGTTTGTTCGGTGCCACAACTTCCTCAACCCGCATATCAATCGACGGGTCAATAATTTGGTCAATCAGCTCTTTACACGACTTAACACCGTAGGCTTTTGGGAATTTTTTAATCGCCGTTTTGGCTAATTCCAAAGCGATTTTATTGCTGTTTTTTAATGGATTATTAACGCCATTATTGCCACTTTCGGCTTTATAACTACTCGCTTTTTCGTGGTGATATTGCGCCAGTTTTAAGGATATTTCAACGAAAGATTCACTGTCGGCGAACTTGTTTTTCAGAAATTCTAACGTCTTTATATGTGTAGCGTCTTTGACGTCCAAAATCGAATGCGTGTAAACAAATTCCAAGCGTTTTAAATCGATATTGACCAAGGCTTCGGGCGATTTATCGGAGAGGTGAAAGCGCGTCAAGTCTTGCAACAACCGCAACGCCCACAGCTTTCCCGACGTCGAATCTTTGCTGTCGAAAGCCACTTTAACGAATGCGTCGGCGGGCAAAAGGGACCCCTCAGTATCCAGCTCAAATTTGTAGTTGGGTTTAGCCAAGTAAGACTTTTCGTCGGAGAAAAAATCAACGGCGCGGTGTGCCAAGAAGTCAAACAAAGTTGGGCGCAAGGCGTCGCTGCCTTCGGTCGTAATGGCGTTGAAATTGGTGATTTCCACGTTTTTCGTCTTGTCGTCGTTCACTGCGAGACGGTGCAACATGGCGGCTTCGTCGGTCAATTGTTGAATTGTCCACGTCCGAATGTCGTCGGTTTTGAAATTCACGGTCGTTGTCCGATTGCGCATTTGCCAGACGTTGTTTTCCAAATAACCCGCGTACATTTCGGCAAGCATGGACTGCAAAATCGGCTTCGTGGGGAACGTCGCCGTCTCCATATCCGTCCGCATTTTGGCGATGGCTTTGACAAAACCGTCTTCTTCCAATTCGCTGTTGTACTTCGAGCGATACACGGTGGTTTTGATAATTTGCGACGGATTATTGTCTTTTTTAGCCTTCGTAAAGAGCAATTCGACTTTTTCAAGCGCGGATTTCGGCAGTGCCTTTTCTTCTAACGCCTGAATTTCTTTCCATTCGGCTGCGTAATCGTTTTTGTTGAAGTTCATTGGTTGGGCATTGATGCCGCCGATAAAAATCAGCGACAGGACGATAAATAATTGAAGATTCTTCATGTTTTTCTAATTCTAATTTTTTACAACAGGAGCCATTTGGCAAGGACAAATTAAAGGTATTTTTAAGAATTACGCGTAAATATTTACTAACACATACTTACAGATGCTAAACAACGCGTTTTTCCATAAAATGGGGAGGGCATAATTTAAACAGGCGTTACTAAAAAAGCCTTGAAAACGCGTCGTTTTCAAGGCTTTTTTGGTTTTATACTGAGGGGTCCCTTTTCAATAATCAGGGTCGGTGAAGTTGAGGTCTCGACGGTCTTATACGAAAGCCGCAACGCAAAAAAATAAGGAAACAGCCGCAGCCGTTCCCTTATTTTTTACTTGAAATAATGCAATAAATGACTATTGTATTATTTCTTTGGCATCAACACCGCGTCAATCACGTGGACCACACCATTGCTGCCAACGAGGTCGGCGGCAGTAACATTTGCCCCATTAATCATTACTTTGCCGTCCTTGATGGACACTTTAAGTTCTTCACCTTGTACGGTTTTAACTTTTTGTCCATCCTTCAAATCAGCCGCTTTGACTGCGCCCGCAACAACGTGGTAGGTCAAAATGCCCGTCAAAGCTGCTTTTTTTTCTGGTTTCAACAACCCTTCAACGGTGCCAGCTTTCAAAGCGGCAAACGCTGCGTTTGTCGGTGCGAACACCGTGAAAGGACCTGCGCCTTTCAATGTTTCAACCAAACCCGCCGCCGTTACGGCCGCGACTAAAGTTGTGTGGTCAGCCGAGCCGATTGCCACATCTACGATGTCTTTTGGCGCTTCTACCTTTGCCATAGCTGCTTCTTTGGCTGCAGCCGCTTCTTTGGCCGCCGCAGCTGCCGTTTCTTCCGCTTTTTTAGCGGCAGCACCGTTGTCGCACGCCGTGAATGTGGCAGCAGTTAACACAACAGCGGAGAAAATTGATAACAGATTTTTTTGCATTGTTTACGATTTTATTTTAGTTAATGAAAGCAATCTAACAATGGTTTCTGATAAATGTTTTACTTTGGTGTACAATTATTTTCAAAGCCTAACGAGGCATTTTAAGCCCAAAGAAATACAGACGACATTGGTTTTACTGCGTTGTTTCCAAATTAGGACCCCTCAGTATAAAACCGTTTTCAAGCCTATTTTCGCCAAATAATGGTCAAAAAATAAACCCATATTTATCTTCATTTATTTTCTCCTTTCATTTATAAAAAAAATACCTACGAAAACGTCAAGAATTTTTGTAATTTTGCGGCGAAAATTCAAAAGAGAGGAACTCAATTAATCCTCACAAAATTAAAAAGCATGATTTCAGTAATAAACGTGAACGTCAACTTTGGCGAACGTCAACTCCTCGACAATGTCAATTTTACCATTTCGCCACGCGACCGTATTGGTCTTGTTGGACGCAATGGCGCGGGCAAATCAACCTTGATGAAAATCATTGCGGATTATTCTAAACCGAACGGTGGTGGCTCGATTGCCAAGCCAAATGAGGCAACAATTGGCTTTTTGCACCAAGATATGACCCTTCCGCAGGGCAAAACTGTGATGCAAGAGGCCTTGTCGGCGTTCGATGAAGTGAAGAAATTGGAACAAAAAATTGAAGATTTGAACCATGAATTGGCGACCCGAACGGACTACGAAACGGATGCTTATATGGATTTAATTCATGAAGTGAGCGATGCTTCGGAGCGTTTTTTATTGATTGGTGGCGAAACCGCACAAGCCGATGCCGAGCGCATTTTGAAAGGTTTGGGTTTCAAATCGAGCGACATGGACCGCCCGACGGAGGAGTTCAGTGGTGGTTGGCAAATGCGCGTCGAATTGGCGAAAATGTTGTTGCAACGCCCCGACTATTTGCTGCTCGATGAGCCGACAAATCACTTGGATATCGAATCTATTATCTGGCTTGAACGGTTTTTGGTGGACTATTCGGGCGCCGTTGTGTTGATTTCCCACGATAAACAATTCTTGGATAATATTACGAAAAGAACGATTGAAGTGGAAATGGGTAAGTTGTACGATTACAAAGCAAATTACTCAAAATACGTGGAAATGCGTTCAGAACGCCGTGGTTTATTGCAAAATGCGTTCGACAATCAGCAAAAAATGATTGCGCAACGCGAGAAAACAATCAACCGATTTATGGCAAAAGCGACCAAAACGAGCATGGCGCAGAGTATGCAAAAGCAGTTGGACAAGGTGGATAGAATTGAATTGGACGACGAGAATGTGAAGGCGATGAACATCAAATTTTCGCCCGCACCGAGAAGCGGACAAGTCGTTGTTGAGGTGGATAAATTGAGTAAAAATTACGGCAGTTTAGAGGTTTTGGAGAAGGTTGGATTGAAACTTGACCGTGGCGAACGCATTGCTTTTGTCGGTCAAAATGGTCAAGGAAAATCAACACTTGCGAAAATTTTGATTGGTGAAGTGGATTATTCGGAGGGTGGTTACAATCTCGGACACAACGTTCAAGTCGGTTATTACGCGCAGAATCAAGCGGAGGCTTTGTACCCACAAATGACGCTTTTGGAGACAATGGAAATGGCGGCACCGCCCGAAATGCGGACGCGGGTTCGGGCAGTTTTGGGCGCGTTTATGTTTACGGGCGAAGACCAAGACAAAAAAGTATCGGTTTTGAGTGGTGGTGAACGGGCGCGTTTGGCGTTGGCGTGCTTACTTTTGCGTCCATTTAATTTGTTATTGCTCGATGAGCCGACAAATCACTTGGATATGATTTCAAAAGAAGTGTTGAAAGAAGCCTTGATGAATTACGATGGCACCATGATTGTGGTGAGTCACGACCGTGAATTTTTGGAAGGCATGGCGACGCGCACAATTGAATTTAGGGATAAAAAATTGTATGAGTATTTGGGCGATATTAACTACTTTTTGGAGAAGCGCGAATTGGATAATATGCGCGACGTCGAATTGAAAGTGCCAAATACGGACAAATATGGCGTGGCAAATGCGCCTGTTGCAAAATCGCAAAATTCGGCTTCGCAGAAGTCCGATTCTGATAAAAAACGGATAGAAAAGTTGATTCAAAACAGCGAAAAACGCATTGCCGATTTGGAAAAACAGGTGGCGACCGTCGAAAAAACAATGGCAGTTGACAATTTTTACAATTCAAAAGATGCTCAAAAAACGTTGGCGCAGCATACCAATTTGAAGAAAGAATTGGAATTAGAAATGTCTAATTGGGAAATGGCGACGATGGAATTGGAAGCCTAATTTTGAATTGAAAATTAAGCGTTGCGAAATAACGAAAAAGCAATCTGTTGGTTAAAACAGGTTGCTTTTTTTGTTTTTCAAATGGTTGGTTTCGTCCTTAATTTTTAAAAATAGGGACCCTCAGTATCTGACGTTCTCACGGCATCCCGATTCTTCTTCGGGAAAAGGCATTTTGGCGTGAAAAATCTCGTAAAAAAGCTAATTTTGTAAAAATTTAATTTTAATCATTAGAAAATAATTTACTATTATGAGTCACCGTTCACAAACCTTACCCGAAGAAAAAATCAACGCGATTACGCACGGCATCGGCGTTTTGTTTACGCTCGTTGCGATTCCCATTTTATTCGAGAAATCGAGCAAAATAGGCGTATATAACGCCAATTTAGGCACAATTATGTTCGGAATCGGGATGCTTGCCGTCTATTTATCTTCGACTTTATACCACGCAACGCAACAAATTAAGCTCAAAAAACGGCTTCATGTTTGCGACCACGTGAGCATTTATTTCCTCATTGGGGGCAGTTATGTGCCGTTTGTTCAGGCTTACACGGACGCGCAAACGGCGTTAATTTTCCTGTCCATTCAGTGGGCAATCATCGGAATCGGCGCTGTTTTAAAACTGTTTTTCTTGGGAAAAAATGAGAAAATATCGCTTTTGGTTTACATCGTTTTGGGGTGGTCGGCCTTGTTTTTATTCAAACCGTTTTCGGCTAATATGCCCACAGAAGTCTTTAAATGGATTCTAATTGGCGGATTTAGCTATTCAATCGGCGTGTTTTTTTATCGTTGGGACAAACAAAAATACGCGCACGCCGTTTGGCATTTATTCGTTTTGGGCGGTACGATTGCGCATTATATTGCCATTTATAAAATAAGTGATTTTAAGCAAGTGAATTAATTTTATCAAAAAGAGGACCCCTCAGTATAAACCCTAAAAAACG
>JAYUKJ010000010.1:0-6229 GCA_043764555.1 Saprospiraceae bacterium | reverse complement strand
TACAGTAATATTACCCTACTCATTAAAAAGCACTATATTTGTCTTTATTAAAGTAAAAAATAAGGAAATCATGGCAAAAAGAAGTAAAAATGTGAATGTAGAGACCATGAAATCATGGCGCGAAGGTGAATTAATTGACACCTTCAATCTCAATCGTATTATTACGACTCAAACGCCTTTGATGCAAGCATGGTTAGATGTGCAGATACCCGAATTGAATGTTGGTGAACAATATATGTTCGATAAAGACCTTTTAAAAGCGCAAAAAAACATTGTTGGATGGAGTGAAGAGGATTTAAAAATAAAGTTTATCAGCACCATCTTAGAATTAGGGCATCTCACGGAGGACGATATAGTCATGTCATATTTCGATAAAATCATTTCAGCCACCGTTGAAACGATTAATTTGACCGTGAAATCCGACTTTATGTTGGCAAAAGGGACTTTAAATGTCTTTAAAATGCCCTATTTTCATTTTCAAGAATACAAACCACAGTTGAACCCAAGTGGTGAACCAATGGCACAATTGTTACAAGCCTTTTTAATTGCACAAGAAAAAAACCAGCACACAAAACCGCTTTATGGGGCAGAGGTGATTGGCGCAAATTGGCGATTTGTAACGATGGAAGGTAAAGATTACTGCATTTCTAAGACCTTTGATTCGGTTGATAAAACAGATTTGTTGACGATTATCGCTGTTTTGCGGAAGTTTAGACATATTTTGGAGACGGAATTGCTGCCCCAATAAAGTGATTGCCTTTTATCCCAAAACAAAAAACAGGACCCCTCAGTATAAAGCCTCTTTTCCACTCAAAATGAGTGAGAAAGAGGCTTTATACTGAGGGGTCTTGTTTTTTGGGAATTAACGTCGGCGAGGTTTCAAACCTCGCCGACGTTTTGTTAACCGATTACGCAGCGACTAATTCTAACGCCGCCTTTTTCCGGTTTGCCAAAACCGCTTTATAATCACGCGGCATGACTTTGACGAAGGCACTTTTTGCGGCGTTCCAATCATTGAGAATCCCCAACGCTTTTTGGCTGCCCGTGTGACGGAAATGTTCGCGTACCATGCGGCGCAAGACGTCAAAATCTTCGGCGTCGAGTTGTTCCAAATCCACCATTTCGGCGTTGAGATTGCGGGTAAACGTCTTGCTTTCGTCCAAAACATACGCCACACCGCCCGACATTCCTGCCGCGAAGTTGCGTCCCGTTTCGCCCAAAATCACGACCGCACCGCCCGTCATGTATTCGCAACCGTGGTCGCCAATGCCTTCCACAACGGCTTTTGCACCCGAATTTCGGACGGCAAAACGCTCGCCCGCCATGCCTCGGATGTAGGCTTCACCCGAAGTCGCGCCATACAAAGCAACGTTGCCGATGATGATGTTTTTCGATGGGTCAAATGTCGCTTTTTCGGAAGGTGAAACGGCGAGTTTTCCACCCGACAAGCCTTTACCAAAATAGTCATTCGACTCACCCCTCAGTATAAACGTCGCGCCGTGCGCCAAAAACGCGCCAAACGACTGTCCCGCCGAGCCATCAAAACGATAAACCAATGAATCCGTCGGTAAACCTTCGCCTTTGAAACGCTTGCTGATTTCGTAGCTCAACATCGCGCCCACGGCACGGTCAGTATTCTTAATTTTTACGGTTGACTCAAACGATTTGCCCGTCCGCAACGTATTTTCTGCACGTTGAATCAAATGACGGTCCAACACGTTCTTAATTTCATGGTCTTGCGCCACCATTTTATGCTGTCCAACGCTTTCGTCGGCGGGTTCTTTGTAGAGAATTGGCGAAAAATCCACGGTTTTGTATTTCCAATGCTCGGTATCTTTCCGCATTTTCAACATTTCGACTTTGCCGACCATTTCATCAACGGTTCTGAAACCCAATTCTGCCATAATCTCACGGAGTTCCATCGCCAAAAACGTAAAGAGATTCACCACGTGGTCGGCTTCGCCCGTAAAGCGTTTCCGCAAGTCTTCATCTTGCGTCGCAACGCCCACGGGACAGGTATTCAAATGACATTTTC
Source organism: Saprospiraceae bacterium (assembly GCA_043764555.1). Lineage (GTDB taxonomy): Bacteria > Bacteroidota > Bacteroidia > Chitinophagales > Saprospiraceae > JAAFJT01. The sequence goes on along the minus strand of JAYUKJ010000010.1, from coordinate 4,194 downwards.
GCATCATAATGCAGCCTTCGACAATCAACGCCGCCGTCGCAATGCCCCATTCTTCGGCACCCAACATCGCGGCAATCGCAATATCGCGACCCGTCCGCAATTGTCCGTCCGTTTGTAAAGTTACACGGTCACGCAGCTTGTTTTTGACCAAAACTTGGTGCGTTTCTGCCAATCCCAACTCCCACGGCAAGCCCGCATGACGCACACTACTGAGGGGTGATGCACCCGTGCCACCGTCGTAACCCGCAATCAAAATCTTATCGGCTTTAGCTTTCGCAACGCCCGACGCAATGATGCCGACACCCGCTTTTGAGACGAGTTTCACGTTGATATCTGCCTGTGGATTGGCATTTTTGAGGTCAAAAATCAATTGTGCTAAGTCTTCAATCGAATAAATATCGTGGTGTGGCGGCGGCGAAATCAAGCCTACGCCCGGCGTTGAGTGCCGCACCCGTCCGATCCAATCATCCACTTTATACCCCGGCAACTGCCCGCCTTCGCCCGGTTTCGCGCCTTGTGCCATCTTGATTTGCAATTCTTTGGCTTCGCTCAAATAGTACGAAGTCACGCCAAAACGACCCGAAGCGACTTGTTTTATCGCGCTGCGTTCCCAATCGCCGTTCGGATTTGGCGCATAACGGCGTTCGTCTTCACCTCCTTCACCCGAATTTGAACGACCACCGATGCGATTCATGGCAATTGCCAAAGTCGCGTGGGCTTCGTGAGAAATTGAACCAAAAGACATCGCGCCCGTTGCGAAGCGTTTGAAGATATTTTCAATCGGTTCAACTTCTTCAAGCGGAACCGCCACGCCTTTTCGGAACGTCAACAGACCCCTCAGTGTAATCGCTTGAACTTCTTGTTTATTGATGAGCGCGGAGTATTTTTTGAACAAATTGTAGTCGTTCGTCCGCGTCGAAAGCTGCAATAAATGTATCGTTTGCGGATTAAACATATGCGCTTCGCCTTGCCGTTTCCATTGATACACGCCGCCCGCTTCCAAGTTTTTTGTCAATCCCAACGGCGTTTCGATAAATGCCAAACGGTGTTTTGTCAACGCTTCTTCCGCAATCCCGTCGAATGATAAACCTTTAATGCGGCTAACGGCTTTGTAGAAACACTTGTCAACGACTTCGGTATCGAGTCCCAAAACTTCAAAAATCTGCGCGCCTGCGTAGCTTTGAATCGTCGAAATGCCGATTTTCGACATGATTTTCAACAAACTCTTGCCACAAGCCTTGATGTATTTCTCAATGTAATAATCGTAATTTCCATTTTTTGAGGACCCCTCAGTATCAACGAGGTTTTTAATGGTTGCGAACGCCAAATACGGGTTAATCGCCTGAACACCAAAGCCAACAAGGGTCGCCAAATGATGCACTTCCCAAATGTCGCCCGCCTCAATAACGAGGCTCGTTTTTGAGCGCAACCCAATCCGAACCAAATGATGATGCACCGCACCGACTGCCATAACGGACGGAATCGGCGCGTTCAAAATATCGGCTTCGCGGTCGCTCAAAATCAAAATATTCGCACCGTGACGCACCGCACTTTCTGCCGCTGCGCAAATCGTATTGATTGCCGCTTCCAACTTGCCTTTATCGCCTTCGGCATCGAATGTGATGTCAATAACCTCTGATTTGAACTTCGGATGCTTGATATTTTTAAGGATTTCAACTTCCGAATTTTTCAAAATTGGTTGTTCCAAACTGATGAAATGCGCCGCTTTTTCGGTCGGAATCAAGATATTTTCGCCCAAACCGAGTTTCACATGAAGCGACATCACGGCGCGTTCCCGAATCGGGTCAATCGGCGGGTTCGTCACTTGCGCGAACAATTGCTTGAAATAACTACTCAAATGTTGCGCCCGATGACTCAACACTGCCAACGGCGTATCAGCTCCCATCGAGCCAATCGGTTCTTCACCATTTTTCATCATCGGTTCAATCAACATCTTCACGTCTTCTTTTGTGAAGCCAAAAAGTTGTTGTTTTTCGAGCAAAGACTTCACATCGTCTTGCTCCATCAATAGCGGGCGATTTAAATCGCCCGCTATTGATGCGAGTGTCAACTTACCGCTTTCAACCCACGATTTATAGTCCCGATTTTTACAAATCACGCTTTTCAATTCTTCGTCACCAATAATACGGTGTTCGTCGAGGTCGGCAATGAGCATTTTGCCCGGCTGCAAACGTCCTTTCAAGACAATTTTTTCCTGCGGAATATCCAAAACACCCGCTTCTGATGCCGCAATCAAGACATTGTCATCCGTCAAAACATAGCGCAACGGACGCAAGCCATTTCTATCCAAAGTCGCACCAACGACGATGCCGTCTGTGAAGCAAACCGCCGCCGGACCATCCCACGGTTCCATCATGTTTTCGTGGTATTCGTAGAAAGATTTTTTGTAATCTTCCATCTGTTCGTCTTGTTGCCAAGCCTCGGGAACCATCATCATCAAAGCGTGTGGCAAAGAGCGACCGTTGAGAACCAAAAACTCCAAAACGTTGTCAAAATTCGCCGAATCCGACAAGCCTGTGCCGCAAACGGGGAACAATTTCTCCAATTCTTCTTTTGAAAAAACGGGGGATTCCATCATCAATTCCTTCGATTTCCACCAATTTACATTGCCCGTAATCGTGTTGATTTCGCCATTGTGGGCGATGTAACGAAAAGGTTGCGCGAGCTTCCATTTCGGAACTGTATTCGTCGAAAAACGGCTATGCACGAGCGCAATTGCCGATTTGAAGTCAATATCCTGCAAATCGGGATAGAACGTGCGGAGTTGCCAAGTCGTCAATTGTCCCTTGTAAATGACGGTTTTATAAGAAAAAGACGGCATGTAAAAAGAGTCTGCCGTTTGCGGAAAAGTCATGTGGATTTGGTGCGTCGCCCATTTCCGAAGGATGTACAAACGGCGCTCTAACCAATAACGGTCGGGCGGCGTTTCTCTTGGTTTCACAAAAATGTGTTCCACTCGCGGCTCAACCGACACGGCTGTATCGCCCAATAATTCATTGTCAACGGGAACTTTTCGGTAACCCAAAACGTCAAAACCCATCTCGTCGGCGTAGTCGAAAAGCAAGGTGCGACACTGATTTTGAAGGTTTCTATCGGTCGGATAAAAGACGACACCAACGCCATATTGACCAAATTCGGGCAGTTCAAAACCGCGCTCTTTGGCTTTTTTAACGAAAAAATCGTGCGGCGTTTGCAACATAATCCCCGCGCCGTCGCCTGAATTTGGCTCACAACCGCAAGCCCCGCGATGCTCCATATTGGCGAGCATTGTCAAAGCATTTTCAACAACTGAGTGGCTTTTGATGCCATTTAGATTGGCGATGAAACCTGTTCCGCAGGCGTCAGATTCGAGTTCGGGAACGTAGAGACCGTGTTGTGGTATTTGTTCGTCTTCTTGCAATAGATTTGACATAGATGAAATATTTTGATAATTAGAATTGGCAGAAAATAATCAACAATGGTTGACAGATGTTAAACAGTAGATAACACATCATTACCCACAACAACGCTTTTGTGTCGATTGTGTTTAAAGCGCGTATTCATTTCTAAACACGTTGTGATAGTGGGCAGGAAAGATTGAGGGGACGCAAAATTACAGTTTGATACTGAGGGGCGAGATGCTGAAAATCATGAAATCGCCACACCGAATCAATAAAATGTTTTAGGTTAAAATGCAATATTTTATGTTTTCATTTATTTTAAAAATAAAATTTTATTCTGGTAAGTATTTGTACACAATTACTCCGATGGCTTTTGGAAAGTTTTCAACTTTTCTGAAAATGCAGGGCAGCCAAACATTTGTAAGGGCGACCTTCACGGTCGCCCTCAATTTGCTCGAATCATTTACAGAAAGAAAACATATAAAACCTCCTCTATAACCTTCATGCCTCACTCATTCAAAAAATAGAGCGCCTCTGTATGAAACGCTTTCTGGACATGAAAAAGCACAAAAAAAAAGCCGAACAGCCTATTTACAGACCGTTCGGCTTCGCTAAAAATCTATTTTTCACTCCTTAAAACTTATTTTTATACGGACTTTCGTTTTATGAAGTTTCAAATAATTTTAAAAATAGATTTTAAAACATTTATTGGACATCAAACAGTAAGCGATAAGGACCCCTCAGTATAAACCGTAAAAAACCCTTGCAAACGCGCGTTTGCAAGGGTTTTTTA
>JAYUKJ010000009.1:0-6248 GCA_043764555.1 Saprospiraceae bacterium | reverse complement strand
GAACGAAACATTCTTCGACAATCCGACCGTTTCTTTGGCGCCTTTGTTCTGGTTTTTAACTTTTTTTATCCCTTTATTTTACATCTACCAAGGCTTACGACAACGCAACCGCTTGACTTTATCGATGGGTTTATTGGGCATCGCGGTGGGCGTTGCGACCTTTCGCTACTATTTTCACGTTGTGCCAATGGAAGTCGCGGCCATACTCGGCGGCGGCGTTTTATTGGCTTTTTCCTATTTTTCTATCCAATATTTGAAGCGCCACACAACGCCTTTTACTTACGCAGAAGACGGCGAAAAACCGTTTTATCAGCAAGCAGAATCGTTGATTATTGCGCAAAGCCTCGGCAATGCGACGCCGCACGAAGACGGAAAACCGCAATTCGGTGGTGGTGATTTTGGCGGCGGTGGCGCGGGGCAGGAATTTTAGATGAGACAACGCTTGGAAAATTGCCTATATCTGTTCAATTCAACGTGAAAAACGGTATTTATACTGAGGGGTCCTCTTTTTTGTCGGCAACAACAAAGCTGGCTAAATTTCGGTTCAAATACTAAGGAGGGAAAGACTCAAAACATGATTTTTTTGCGAAACGCAAGAAAAAACAAACAAAATATCCTACTTTTGTGTCATAAAAATTTAATTTCTTATGAATAAAGCCTTTTTTACAGACATAACAATTGAGAATTTCAAATCTCTCCGCGCCGTCCAGTTGGCCGACTGCAAGCGGATTAATGTCTTTATTGGCAAACCAAACGTCGGAAAATCGAATATTTTGGAAGCGTTAAGCGTATTTTCAATTAACAATGTTTCAAAGCGTAATTCTATCGGAAACATACAAGAGATTAAAAAATTTGTCCGCATGGACACCGAAACGGAGTTGTTTTTTGACGGCGAAGAAAGTACCCCCATCAAATTAGCCACAAATTTGGGGACTATTGACATGACGAACAGTTTTTCCGACGGCTTAGAAATCAAATACTCGGAGGAGATGCCCAAAGGCTTGATTCCTGTCAAAAAATATACATTCAAATCGCATGGCATACAACTAAACACGCACAAAGAGGTCAACGATTCGCTCATGTTCCCTTTCGGTGAAAACCTATTGAACATCATTCAAACCCATCCCAAACTCAATAAAGTTTGTCGGGAATTGTTTAAAGAATACAACCTGCAATTGCTCTTCGATAAACGGAATCGGAGCATGATGATAACCAAACCAAGCCGAAGTGAAGGCGATGAGATGCCCGCTATCTTCACAATGCCTTACGGCTCGGTCGCTGATACGTTGCAACGGATTATCTTTTACAAAACCGCCATCGCTTCCAATACCGATACGGTTTTGCTGTTTGAGGAACCCGAAGCGCATTCTTTTCCACCCTACATCAGAGAGATTACCCAAGACATATTGTCCGCTAAAAGCAATCAGTTCTTTATCACAACCCACAGTCCCTTTGTCCTGAATGATTTTTTGGAGAATGGCAGAGACGAATTAGCCGTCTTCGTCGTCGGTTGGGAAAACGGCGAAACCATTGTAAAAAAACTAAGCGACGAGCAACTCTATGACATTTATCAATACGGCGTTGATTTATTCACAAACATCGAAACCTTCATTTAAAAGCTATGGATTTCCACATCATTCCAGAATGTTACGTTGACACAAATCTCATTGAAACAATCGTCCCGCCCGAAGGAAATGGCTACAATCATCAGATGGGTTGCCCAAATGTGGCGAAAAAAATGACCGAAGAGAAAGGCTTGAAAGACGGTTTTGCCCTCGGCATTATTGACAAAGACAAAAAAGAAATCGCCTATGCCAAAACCTTTGACATCGTTGCGGATGTGGGGCAACTCATATTGCTCAAACACCCAACTAAAAATCATTATTTCATTCAAATTGTTCCTGCAATTGAAAAATGGATGATTCTTCAAGCGGATGAAGTCGGTATTGACTTAAAAACCTATCAATTGCCCCATGATTTCAACGAATTAAGGCAGTATTCAAAAACAATCAAAACCAAAAAAGACCCGCGTTTTAAACAACTTTTTAAAGCACTCTTAAAAGAAAAAGCGACGGGTATTCTCTTATTAGCCAAATGGATAACTTACCTTAAAGAACATCCCTACGATGCAAATTTGGGTTTCTTTACCGCTGATTAGCGGTTGATTCTTTCAGAACACCTTATTAGGATTCATAATACCGTTCGGGTCAAACACATTTTTGATACCCCTCAGTATATTGAGGTGAACGGGTCCATAAAAGATGTCAATGAACGGTTTTTGCGTCAAACCGACGCCATGTTCAGCCGACAACATACCGCCAAGCGATTTTGTCAACGCGAATATTTGGCGTTTGGCGGCTTGCGCGGCGGCGTAAAAAGCGGGCGTTAACGGTTTGTCGGTGATGATGTTGATGTGCAAATTTCCGTCACCGAGGTGTCCCCAACAAACGGTGTCTAAGTCGTAGGTCGCGGCGATTAATTTAGCACCCCTCAGTAATTCGGGCAATTTTGAGCGTGGAACGACCGTATCTTCCCCAATTTTGATGGTTGCGAGCTGCTTAACGGCGTTGCTCACGTTGCGCCTCAATTGCCATAAATCCCGTTTTTGCGCGTCCGAATCGGCGTATAAAATGTCGCCAACGTTGTAATTTTGCAAGACCTCCGCAATCCGTTCGCAGTCATTTTGCAAAGCAATTAAATCGTTGCCATCCACTTCAATCAACAATTGGTCGGACGTACTCAAAGGCGTGATGCCGAGATATTGCGCCGACATTTCGACGCCTTTTTTTTCCATAAATTCTAAACCAGAAGGCACAATACCCGTCGAAAAGACCGCCGAAACTGCCGCACAAGCGTCTTCTGCACGCTCAAAAGGTGCCAACAACAAGAGATTGAAAGGCGGCAAAGGCAACAACCGCAAGACAATTTTGGTCACAACGGCCAGTGTTCCTTCCGAGCCAACGAGCAATTGCGTTAGGTTGTAACCCGTCGAATTTTTCAGAACATTGGCACCCGTCCACATAACGTCGCCGCTCGGCAAAACGATTTCGAGGTTCAACACATAGTCCCGCGTCACGCCGTATTTGACGCATTTCGGACCGCCCGCGTTCGTCGCTACGTTGCCGCCGATGGAAGACAATCCACGCCCTGCGGGGTCGGGTGGATAAAATAAATGATGCGTAATCAACTCATTTTGAAGTGCTTCCGTAATAACGGCGGGTTCGACCGTCACTTGAAAATTGTTTGTATCAATCGACAAAATACGGTCAAATCGACGCATCGACAGCGCCACGCCGCCCAAAACGGGCAACGCACTGCCCGCCAAACCCGACCGCGCACCTTGCACTGTAACGGGAATTTTGTGCAGATTACAAATTTTCAAAAGCGCAGAAACTCCCTCAGTATTTTCGGGTTCCACGACGACTTCGGGCGTGAAATGCAGGTCTTCGGTGTAGTCACGGCTGTGTTTTTCGCGCGTTTCAGCATCCACAAAAACGGCGGCTTGCCCGAGCGTTTGGACAATCAAATCGATAAGCGAAGGTGTGAGTTTGTTGAAGGACATTTTAGACGTTTTTAGCCGTTTATACTGAGGGGTCTTTTTTTTTGTTTCAACCAATCAAATGGCGCAAAAGGTCGTCGTCGTCGTTTTGTTCCACGTGATAATTCGTAATGTCTGCCCAAGCCGCATAGACCGAGCAAGACACCGCGGGTATCGTAACGAGCAGACCTAAACCAATCGGCAGGGCGCTGATAATGAGAATAATGCCCCACGCAAAAAGGAAAAGTACGTGCGCAAAAAGATGTTTACCAACGAATTTTCGACTCATTTGGAGGGATTCCCAAGCGTCCATTTTGTCAAAAACGATGAATAAAGGCGCGTAAATGAAGCTGAATGCCAAGTACATCAGCGTGGCAAAAAAGGCAAACGCCACGAATCCGTCAAGGACGCTCAAATCGGGTCGGTCTTCAAAACTTGATAAATTTACAAAATCCATTTTGGCAAAAAAGTAAAACATAAACGGTATTATCGCCGCAATGAAAATCACCACTTGCAACACGATACTAACGAAAAGGGGTGTCCACGACTGGAAACCGTCGAAAAAATTGCCGAACTGCACGTCTTCATTGCGGTCGGTTTTGTCAGCCACGATGTAAACACCCGCCGCCAAAGCACCGCTTATGAGTACGGAAACCAATTGCCCCAAGATGGGAATTAGACCTAAGCAAACCGTAAGGAAGAGATAAATGAGGATGTAACCCAAGAACATTCCCGCATTTCGTCCAAAAATATTGAAGCCTTTGCTGATGTATTCGCCGATTTGAAAACTGTAGCCGCTCGCCAAAGCGTCTTCTAATCTGTTTGTTGACTGTTGATTCATAAAAGAGGAATTGAAATTTTAAAAATAAGTTAAGAGAATGCGTAAAAATAGGTTTTCTTTCGACAAAAAGGCGAAAATACTGAGGGGTCCTTTTTTTGCTGCAACTTTTTCCCGAAACGGTTGTCTATTCTCCGTCCATTATTTTCGTCATTTAATCTAAAAACCATCGGAACAATTAAGTGATAAGTGTTAGATTTGGATTTTAAAAGCCGCGTTCAGTTTGGTAATTGGCACGGCAAAACGCGTAAAAACCTAACGCGAGTTTGAAACCCGCGTTAGGTTGGTAGAAACCCGCGTTAGGTTTGGGACAAAAAAAAAGACCCCTCAGTATAAAAGGCATTTCAAGCGTTAATTGACTATACAATCACCTTTTAAATTTAATTTGTAAACTAAATTCATTTCTCAAAACATGACATTCTTTTCTGCAAAAACAGGCATTATGGGACTCTTGTTGGGCGCAACGTTGAGCGCTTCGGCGCAATTGCCCGCCAATATTGAAAAAGTTACGTCCGTTGAGGGCATCACCGAATACCGTATGAAAAACAACGGTATGAAAATCTTGATTTTCCCCGATGCATCCAAGCAAACCTTGACCGTCAACATCACGTACCAAGTCGGCAGTCGCCACGAAGGCTACGGCGAAACGGGCATGGCGCATTTGTTGGAACACATGGTGTTTAAAGGCACACCGAAGCACAAGGACATCCCCGGCGAATTCAAAACCCGCGGTGCCAATTTCAACGCTTCGACGTGGCTCGACCGCACCAATTATTTCGAGACCGTCAACGCCACCGACGACAATCTCGAATGGGCCTTGGAACTCGAAGCCGACCGCATGGTGAATTCGTTCATCGCCAAAAAAGACCTTGAATCCGAGTTCTCGGTTGTCCGCAACGAGTTTGAATCGGGCGAAAACGACCCGACAAGCATCTTGATGGAGCGCGTTTTTTCGACCGCTTTTTTGTGGCACAACTACGGCAAATCGACAATCGGCAACCGCTCGGACATCGAGAACGTGCCAATCGAAAACCTACAAGGTTTCTACCGCAAGTTCTACCGTCCCGACAACGCCGTTTTGGTCGTTGCGGGCAAGATAGACGAAATGAAGACCCTGAAAATGATTGAAAAATATTACGCCGTTCTCGCCAAACCGACGCAGCCGTTGCCCACAACTTGGTCAACCGAGCCGACGCAAGACGGTGAGCGCAACGTGACGTTGAAGCGCGTCGGCGACCTTCAAGTGGCATCGGCGGGTTACCACATTCCCGCGGGTTCGCACCCCGATTTTGCGGCTGTTCAATGCTTCGTTGACGCAATTACGGACAATCCTTCGGGCCGATTGTACAAAAATTTGGTGTCGGCCAACAAAGCCACAAACGTTTGGGGTTGGGCATTGCAAGCGCATGACCCTGGCTATGTTTATTTCAACGTCGATGTTCGGAAAGAAGCCAATTTGGATTCGGCACGGATGATTTTGTTGAAAACACTCGACGAAGTTGCCAAAAATCCCATCAGCGAAGAAGCGGTCACGCGCGCAAAAACGCAAAATCTCAAGCAATTGGAACAGACGTTTCGGAACACCGAGCGGACGGGTTATTTGCTTTCGGAATACATCGCAACGGGCGATTGGCGCCTGTTTTTTGTCACGCGTGACAATTTGGAAAAAGTAACGGCAAAGGATGTTAACCGCGTGGTAAACGCTTATTTCAAACCATCGAACCGCACAATCGGCTTGTTTATGCCCGAAGTGAAACCTGAACGCGCCGAAATTCCACCGACGCCCGAAGTGTCCGCTTTGGTGGAAGGCTACAAAGGTCGCGCGCAGATGTCGGAAGGCGAAGTCTTTACGCCGTCGATTGAAAACATCGA
>JAYUKJ010000008.1:0-1876 GCA_043764555.1 Saprospiraceae bacterium | reverse complement strand
AAACGGTTATTCCGTTGCGATTAGCGAAAATAATATCGTTTATTCAAACCTTAAAGTACAAATATTTCAACGGACCAGTGCCTAAATTATCGGCAACGGCCATCGCTATTCTATCGGCAGGACAGTTTTTGGACGGTGAAAAAGCTAAAAAAAAATTGGGTTATGCGCCGTCTGTCACGACGGATGAAGCCATTAAAAGAACCATAAATTGGTTTAAATCAGTGGGTTACGTTTGATTTTTAAAATTTAGGACCCCTCAGTATAAAAGCGTTTTTTGGCGTTTTTCGGCGTTTTTTTCATTGGAAATTGCCTTTCTACCCACGGATATTTTGTTTTATGAGCAAATAAAAAATGTATTTTTTTGATTAGAATATTTTGCTGTTTTACACAAAACACCTAATTTAGTGAATAATTTTTGAACAGAATTAGAAAACTTAAAAACATCCACTATGACCAACAACGAAAGGCAAGAAAGTATTAGGCGTTTAAAAAACTATTACGTACAAATCCATCTAACTGTTATTTATGAAGCTGATTTTGTTAAACAACTTAGTAGCCGACGCGCATTACAACAGTACAGGGATGAAATTTTAGATAAAATTAACCGAGAAAGACGAGCTTTAGGCTTTCTTTCTTAAAAAAAATAGGATTATGGAAGCTAAAAAGTTTGATAAAATTTGGAAAAAATTCTCTGAAGCACAAACAGAGGAGGAACAGTACGCCATCATGAAAGAATTCATGTTTGGTGCAACTTTGGACGAATTATTGGAATGGAATTATTATTTAGGTGGAAAGAGCCTAAAAACATGGGCTGAACATCGAAAAACAGGACTTTCAGAAGAAGATAAAGCCTTTTATAAAGAGCAATTTGCCAAATTTGACGACTTAGAAGCAGAACTCAAACTGGGTGAAGCTGCCTAATATTATACGTTTTTACAATTAAAAATGCCGCAATTGAACTCAATCAATCGCGGCATTTTTATAAAATTATCTCTGAAAGGAACCCCTCAGTATTTTAGCAAAAAATCTATTTTTTAAGGACAATATTTTCATAAATATCCATTAAATCGAGGTGGCAATCAAGCGATTTGAGATAAATAGATGCTGTTATTTCCTTTATAATTGTATCACGCCAAAGATTAGGTTCTTCTCTAAAACGGCTTTCAATATGACATTTATTTGGGTCAATTAAAATATATTCTTGAAAAGAAGGCAATGTTTTATATTCAGCAAATTTCTCTGTACGGTCATATTTTTTAGTGCTTTTTGATAAGACTTCCACAATAACAATCGGATTAATCAATAAAACTTGATTTTCATCCCAATATTTGGGTGCTTCCGCAACCACTAAAACATCGGGATATAAGCCGAAATTGAGCGCAGGCAAATAAACCAATTGTTGTCCCGTAAAAAGCCTAAACGTTTTTGGGGATGCCTTAATCGCAACTTTAAGTGCCGCAGTCATATTGCCAACTATTTCATTGTGTGGTCCTCTTGCCATAGGTAGTTTAGTTATAAAGCCATCGTAGTATTCATGCAACTCATCAGAACGTTCCTCACGGCGCAAATACTCTGCAAGCGTGTGAATACGCGGCTCTCTTTGAATCGGTAAAACCGCAAGTGGATTTGTGGAAATTAAAGTATCATCAAACATATTTACTATTTTTTCTACAAAATTAAACCATTTTTTAGAAATCCCAAATTGTTGATTGCTTAAATCGTGTTACTTCACATTCGACCCATTTGCCCAACCTTCGGGCGGACTCACGAAGCCCAATTTCCCTTCCGCATTTTCAGCCGTCAAAATCATGCCGTTCGATTCGATGTTTTTCAACATCCGTGGGGCAAGATTTGCGACCACCAAAACCCGTTGTCC
>JAYUKJ010000007.1:0-1876 GCA_043764555.1 Saprospiraceae bacterium | reverse complement strand
AATAAATAGAAAATTTGAAATGACGCCTTTGCATATTTTAATAAAACAGAAATATCAAACAGAGTAAACAATTACCTTGAATCATTAAAAAGATACATATTAACCTATAATAACTTTGTTTTGACTGTTTTTTGCGCTTTTACTGAGGGATTTATTCAATATTTTGTCAATCTTTTTCCCATTTTCGTCGGTCAGAACCTTGTTTTCTATCAATTGTCCAACCGTTCTCCGTTGCTTTTTTTAACAAGCGTTTTCTTAGTTTTCGAGGATAAATAATTGTCCGCTTCGTTTTGCCAAAAGTGTATTTTGGCAGTATGCCCAATTGTCCTAAAACTTCATAAGATGCTGCACCACAACGTATTCCGAATAATGCATAATCATAAGGTGTTGTTTTTAGATAGCTTTCGGTGATGCCATCGAATTGCATTTTTTGCTGTTTCGATATTGGAACAAGCACCGTCGCTTTTTTAACAGCATCGGGATTACCACCAAAATATCCGTAAAATTGAGCAGAAGAATACAACACATAAGCACCCGTTTTATGCTTCTTTTTGGGGAAAATATGGAATTTTTCGACGAATAAAAAGTTTAAAATCTTTCCTGAATCGCTTTCCAAACCAACGTGTCCGCCCAAGATGCCACCAAACCATTTGGGTTCATTTTTATACGCTTTCAAAGGCTTTGAACCATACAAAAAATGCACTTTTAAATAGCTTGAATCTTGCGAAAAAAGGGAATTAAAATGGAGCGAAATAAGTAGAAATAAATAGAAACGCATCGTTTAGAAGTTAAAATTTGAGTGAAAAAGGCGTTTATACTGAGGGGTTCTTTTTTGAATGCAATTTTAACACTCATTCAGTTTATCAAGTCATTTTTTTATAAATTGTTCTTTTTTTTTGCAATATCAATCAATAAACGCCTTATATTTGATATATTCAAATCGAACTGGTCTATTGAGGACGATAAACGACAAAAAAGCTATCGAATGTGTTATCTTTGTGAAAAATATAAATAAAATAAAGTAATGGGATATAGCAATTTTAAAAAAATTAAAACTGTCAGTAAGAAATTCAACCTTGATGTAAAAATGTCGCGGTTCTTTGACAATGTTCAAATTGTCGAGCCAAGCAATTGGTTGAAAGAATGTTTGGTGATGTCTGAAATGATGCCTTTGACGAACGAAAAAACGAAATCAGAAAGAATTGTATCACCCATATTATTAGAGGTTGTCAAATCCTATGCAGAAAAAATAACTTTGTTTTCAGGTGAAAATATTGATATTAGACCCGAAGACGACTTGTCGGGTGCGTGTGATTTCTTTTTCGCTTTGCATCCGCAAAACCGTTCATTGACGTGCCGATTATTTCTTTGACAGAAGCAAAAGACGAGAATATGGAATACGGTGTAGGTCAATGTGCAGCTCAAATGTACGGTGCGAAATTGTTCAATGAGGCAGAAGGTAAGGATATTCCAGTCATTTACGGCTGTGCTACTGATGGCGTAGAATGGCAGTTTTTGAAGTTAGTGGATTCATGCTATTACGTGGACCAAAAAATATACACGGACTTGAGGGAAATATTGGGTGTTTGGCACACAATTCTTCAATTTTATTTGAAAGAATAATGTGGTATTATCTTAGTGTAAAACGTCAAAAAGCCTTGAAAACAAACGTTTTCAAGGCTTTTTGGCGTTTTATACTGAGGGGTCCTTTAAACCCAAATTCGATTATATCTAAACCCAAGCGTCTTTTCTCTCAAAAATATAGGAAAGAATGATACCATTTTTTGAGTGTATCCAAGTCTCTATCGCTATTTTATTTGAGTCAGAAACGCGCCCTTTTTCAGCAGTGATAAAACCGTCCGATAGACCACCGCCA
>JAYUKJ010000006.1:0-6259 GCA_043764555.1 Saprospiraceae bacterium | reverse complement strand
CCGTGTAAAGCAATTCTGTATTATTTAGTTTTTTTGCACTTGCTTCAGTCAAACTGCCGTCTCTTACAAGTAAACGTGAAGGTTGCTGTTTCTTACTTGTATTTTGATTGATATGACCAAAAAGTTGCGCCGCTTCATGCGTCGGGTCTTGAGTCGGATTACCCATGTTCTTATATTCATTTGTCACTGTCCCGCGACTAACTTCCAAAAGAGACCGCATTTTTCCTTTCAGTGAACTACCCGGAATGTAGGGTTTCTTGTCCACGGGGTTGCGAATAATCTGTTTGTCCGTTCCGCCAATTTCAAGGGCAGAACTACTGCCGCCAATCATCAAACCAGTTTCGGCAATGACTTTGCCCGTGATGATAATTTTACTATCTAACGTATGTGCCATAAGCGCGTTTTTTAAAAGATTAAAAGAAATTAGTCTTTGCCACCATAGACTTTGTGATAGGCTATGATGCCTTCAAAGAATTTAGAGAAGTTGCGAAAATCATTTTTTTCTGACACTATTTTTAATGCCATTTCTAATACGTCACGCAGTTCTCTCATACGCGAACCTTTTGTTCTGCCAATAGTTCGGGCAGTGTTGTAAGCGATTTTAGGACGCAACATTAAGGCATCGGCTTTCCAATCAACGGCAACATTGTTATCATCATCATCACCCATCTTTAGTTCAATCCGTTTGACTTCACTAAAAATGTTGCGTAATTGAGACGTTGTAACGCCATTATAGCCAGGAAACCTGTCTTGCGTACTTGCTTTGTCGCACAGGAACAAACCCAATTGTTCCAAATACTGAATCCCTGATTCGTCAATCTTATCAGTTATCCATCGTTTGTCAAAATCTTTTGAATAGTTAAAAGCCATGTTATTCATTTTAAACGTTATCAGAATTTTATTCCTCTTTCGGTAAGTCTTTTATCAAAACGTACTTACCATTTTGCAATTTATATTTACTGCGTAATTCATAACTTGCCCAAATACAAGCGAAGTTTAACAGTTTAAAAAAGTTAAAACGTTCAATCGTTTGAACGCCATTTAGCTTAGATACTAAGGGGTGTGTCTTTGGTGCAATTGTCCATTGAATCAACGTATCTAAAAACTCAACAGTATCTAAAGATTCATCTCGTGAAGGCTTACATCGTTCTTTCATCCGTGTCAAATCATAAGCCATTTGCCAAATCCACTTGCCTATTTCTAACCGTTTCTTTTCTGCATCATATTCCTTTTTATTTTTAAATTTCTTAGGCAATGTTTCTTCGTAATAATTATTCACTTTAAAAATAAAGGAAACAGGCAATGCTTTATTAGGTAATGTAATATACTTGAGGATTTTGTTTTTCAAATCTTCAACTACAGTAAATTCATAATCCCAATTCATCGTAACGCCCATAATCGAAAGGGCATTTTTCTTTTGTCCATTAAATTGATGCTCTTTTGCTTTGTCTTCGGCTTCTCCTGCGTACTTAGCCGCTTTCATAACAGGAAACTTTGCTGTTACCAAAGATAAGCCACCCGAAATAGTAATGCCTTTATTCGGCAATACCCAATCTTTCAATTCGTCTTTAATTTTTTTAGCAAAATCAATCAAATCATGCCAACGACCGACAATAAATAAATCATCACCACCCGAATAAATGATTTGTGTATTTTCTGCAAAGTCTTTTTCCCAAAGTGTATTCAAATATCCTTTAAAAAACCAATCTAAATTTCGACTCAATGTACTATGAACAGCTATCGAAGGTAATCCACTTCTAAAAACACCACCTAACCCGTCAACGTCCATCCGTAATACACCAAGTCGTTTAAACTTAGTTTCCTTAAAAGGTGGATTATAATCACGGTCTTCATCCGTTTCTTTTTGCCCTGCCATCTCTGAAAATGTTTTAGGAACAGATCCATGTCTAACAGGTGTTTCGGGATAATCATTACCACCATACAATTGAAATCCATGTGTTTTATACTGAGGGGTCTCTTTTAGGAACTCAAAATTATTAACTTGCAACTTATAATCATCGTAAGCAAATAAATCATTGTCCACATCAGGTTCAATCCCTAAAATGACAGGGAAGCGATAACCTTTTCGGTTCTCAACTTTATCATGTTCGGTTGGATAGAAATTTTTAGCTGATTTTAAACCAAAGCCTAACTTGATTTGATAAGCACTTTTTAGATTCACTAAATTATCGCCTTGTTCAAATTCTTCAAGACTTGCCAATCTTGGATGCGCGTCGCCTAAAATAAAAACGTCATCGCTAAAAATGGGTATTTCCTCCCTTGACGCGACGTCTTGTTTGGTTTCGCCACCTTTTTCAATCGGGCAAAACAACCTATCAAACTGATTCATAATTTGCCTATTAAACTTATGTCGTTTGTCCTTACTAATTTCCTTACTTAAAGCATCTCCGATTGATTTATAAGCCGTTTGTAAAGTCGTAACATCTGTTTCATGCCAAGCCAATTCCGTATAAAGACCAATGTGGTGTGTATCAAAAAGGCTATCAGAAATATCTCTTTTTAGTTTTTCTAATGCAATTTTACCCCCCTCAGTATTTGGCACTAAAAGTAAGTAATTACCACCCGAAGCATAGACCACATTTGTCAAATACACACCTAAGTCCTTCATGATTCTGTGCAAAATTACTTCTACTAATACGTGTAGATAAAAAGACCGTCCTTTAAGATTCTTTGCCGCGTTTTTACTCACAATATCAAACAGATAGTCTTGAATACCCGACACACCGCCACTAACAAACAAAAAAGGTTTGTCTTCATTATCCGTTTGTTTCAAACAGATATAAGCCGCTGCCGTCAATTTAGCCATATCATAAAAAGGAATATCTTCACCGCAACCGCTTGACAGGTTTGATGTCCATTTCTGCATCACAAACAACAACGTTTCTGTATTTGCTTTTAAGTTATCGGGCTTATCGAAAGCAATCGTATCTAAATCATCTTGAAAATCTTTGAACCATTTTAGGTCATCATCACCATTTGGAAAGCCCGAAACACGTTTTATACTGAGAGGTCTTAAAGCCAAAGGTTGTGTGTAAGTTGTTGCGGTTTTTCCTAAATGTTCAAAAATAGAATTGAGGCGTAAAGTATTTACGGACGTACGACCCGCCGTTACCGCTTTGACAGCCTTGCTTAAATCTTCATCGCCTGTCAAGTCAATAGCTGTGCCTTTCACCTTTAAACCTGCGGTTTTAGGATGTCTTTTAAGGAGTTCGACAAGAACTGAAAAGTATATTTGATTTGAATCGTTCACGTTTCTATTTAATTTTAAGGTTTCAATACCTTTTGGTATTTAAGTGCATTTATCAAGTTGCCATAAATTTGACTATCCATAGTTGCCGAACTAAATTGCTTTTTTTCACGAATATCTTTACCAACGTTTGCCCCAAAGTTAAAAACAACTGTAAAAGGGTTAATATTAATGATAATCGTATCTATATCAATATCACTAAATTGAAACGTTCCTTCTGGATTGATTAAAAAAACTAAGTCAGTTTTATTGGTATCCAATTCTGTTATTTTGTCAAAAGCCAAAAACTGAGGATTCTTAAAATTAAGTTTATGAAAGAAGCGGCGAATGTCATTTGTTTCTACACCATTTTTATAAATAACAACAATTTCTTTCTCTGATTTCATTAAATCTTCTTCGCTCTTATAGGCTTTTTCAATTTCTTTCTTGGCTTCTTCAAGTGCAAAACTATACGCCATTTTGTACAGACCATAAAATGAAATCAATAAAGCTAATAAAGACGCAGGAATTCCACCCCTGAGTAATAAGTCATAATCTTTTCGCAATTCGCTTTCAAGCTTATCAATCTTTAATTCTAATTTTTGAACTTCGTAAGGTTTTAGCTTTAAAGAATCCGCTTTTAGTTCCAATTGATTTAGCTTGTTTTCAACATTTGATAGTTGAGTTCTTGAAAGGCTGTAATTTAACCAAACCAAAAAGGCTACAATAATGATAGTTATCACAGATAAAGTGATTTTAAAATTCTTCATAACGTACATTTTTAAAGTAATAATTTTAAATACTTCTAACAACTCCTAAACCCCGACTTGCACCGCGTCCAATTCCAATAAACTCTGGCAAAGACAGATTTGTTTCAAAGTTCAATGTCAAGACAGCGGTCTTTTTTGTGCCTTTATAATCCATCCATTCACCCGTAGGCACATCGAGGATTGTTAAAGTGAAATCATTAGACAAATCCCAATTCACACCCTTAGCAAAAGACATGATTTGATTACGTAAAAGATTTTCGAGAAAACTTAGTTTTGCTACAATGCCATTCAAGGTTTGATATTTATCAAAATTCTCCGCGTTCATCGCTTGCCATTTGTGGAGGCGATACGTGAACGGGCGTTCCCATTGATGCAGACGGTATTGATTGACGTGGAGTTTGGCGATTTTCAAGTCGTGGCGCGTGCCTTTAATACTCACCGACCATTCGGGTTGTGAGAAAAAATGGTGCGCTTCTTCTATCGCGTCGTCGAGACAGAGGAGCATCGGACGCATTTGTCCTTTATAGGTGTCGAGTTTGTATTGAATTAAGGGATAACGGTTGTGCGTGCCACCGTTTGTGTTGTCGTGGTTGTGAAACCACTCGTGTTCTATGCCGACTTTCTGAGCAATTGCACCCCGAAAATAGGGCAGTTCATAAGGCTGAATTTCTGTGTCAAAAGCGACTTGTAAAATGCGTAAGTTTTTCATTGGTGGTTAAAAGGTATTTTTTCATTCGTGATTAAAATAATGTACGTCTTTGTTGACAACGGTAAAGGTATTTAATCTTTTTATAACGCAAAATATTTCTTCATATATTTAAGTATCGTTAATAATAAAGATAGCATTATCTTATTGTGTCTCAATAGGACCCCTCAGTATAAACGCCGTTTTTTGAAAGTAGGATTAGAATAATTGGAAAAAGATGTAATAAAATTCTTTACACAACGTGTGACGTGAACGTGTAGAATCCCATTAAATCCTTTCTAATTATTCTAATTCTATTTCTAAAAATAGGACCCCTCAGTATAAACCCAAAAAATATAACAAAAAAAGGTTAATAAGTATAAATTTATATAACAAAAAAGTATTACTTTCGTTCGATATTTAAAGTATAGCCACCAAATGTTGTTCAATGTCCGACGAAAACACAACGTCACACCGCGCACCGACAGTTTTCTGTGCTGTCCCAAATGATTAGAAGCGCACCGCCGTTGTCCATTGTTCCCCGTTGTTCGACCGCATCCACCTTCATTAGTTCACCGTTCGTAATCACTGTTTCCTTATGGCAAAACAAAGCACGGGATTCATCACGACCATCCCAAATTTCTCTGATGTCATTGACATCCTCGTCGAACCCGGCGTAAACTGGAATCCGATTGACCCAATGTTGTCAATTGCAAACCTTCAAGCGCGCCGCACCGCCGCCGAAGCGGTCATGAACGCTTACAAAACGGCGTTCGAGTTCGACAAAATCAAAACCAGTGAGCGCGAAACCGCTTATGCGCTTTTAAACGCCGTGGTGCGGCGGGTTTTGGCCGCCGCCGTTGCGGGCAAAATGGACGCCGCCACCGTCGAAGACATCATGACTTACAAAGATTTGATTGACGGCAGCAATATTGGCAAATTGGCGGCGCGAAAAGAGGCTAAAACCAAAAAAGCCGCCGAAAAAACGCTCAAGCTCACGGGCCTTATGCCCGAAACGCCCGAAGCGGCCGTTGAAGACGACAAACGCACCGTGTCGCGGTTGGCATACAACCTGAGGTACGACAATTTTGAGAACCTCATCACGCTCTTGACCACCGCGGGAACGTACAAAACCAACGTTGCCGACTTATCTATCGCCGCCCTCAATGCGCTTCTCGACCGTTTGGCGGCGGCCAACAAAGCCACAAACGACGCCGACAAAGCGTGGTCAAACGCCGCCGATGCCCGCAACGCCGCTTTGTGCAGCAAAACGGATTCTATCTGTTCGGTCGTCGCGGACATCAAAATGGAGTTGATAAGCATGGAAACAAAATTGGGCGCGACTTACAAAAAAGTGGTGGAGATTAAGTTTATGCCTTTCGACAGATAAGACGTGTTCGTTCACTTCTTCAAAAGCGGTTTTATCTTCAAAAGATAAAATCGCTTTTTTTATTTTTGTTCAAGCTTATTGTAAGTCTGTTGAGGCTTATTGTAAGTTTGTTGAGGCTTATTGTAAGTTTGTTGAGGCTTATTGTAAGTTTGTTGAGGCTTATTGTA
>JAYUKJ010000005.1:0-1878 GCA_043764555.1 Saprospiraceae bacterium | reverse complement strand
AACGTAACCCTTCGCTTGTAAATTGAACAATTCGGCATATTTTCCGCCTTTTTCCATCAATTCCGCGTGGGTTCCCAATTCCTGCCGTTGCCCATTTTCCAAAAACAGAATTCTATCCGCCATGCGAACGGTCGAAAAACGGTGCGAAATCAGGACTGCCGTCTTGCCTTTTGTCAAATCGGCGAAGCGCAAAAAAACTTCATGTTCCGCTCGAGCGTCCAAAGCTGCCGTCGGTTCATCCAATATAAGCAGTTGAGCATCCCGCATATACGCCCGAGCGAGGGCGATTTTTTGCCATTGGCCACCGCTCAAATCCACGCCATTTTGGAAGCGTTTGCCGAGCATTTGCCGATATTTTTCGGGTAAACCTTCGACCACGGGCGCCGCCAAACTTTTGTCGGCCGAGTCTTCAATGCGCGGTTCGTTGCCGACTTGTTCGATTTTTCCGACGGCAATATTTTCCGCTGCCGTCATTTGAAAACGAATATAGTCTTGAAAAATCACGCCGATTGACTCCCGTAATTGCTGCGGGTCGTAGTCCCGAAGGTCGCGGCCGTCGAGTTTTATGGACCCCTCAGTAGGCTCGTACAAACGGGCCAAAAGTTTGACAATTGTCGTCTTTCCCGCGCCATTTTCGCCAACAAGCGCCATTTTTTCGCCCGCTTTCAGTTCAAAACTTAGGTTTTTGACGGCGTATTTTTCAGAATTCAAATATTTAAAGCTCACATTTTCAAACGTAAAACCTTCCCGAATCGGAAACGGAACGGGCAAGCCGCCCGTCGGTAAACGCAGAGGTTGCAGCGCCAAGAAATCAAAATAATCTTGCAAGTATAAAGCGCTTTCCGCAATCCTCGAAAACCGCAACATCACGCCTTGCAAAAGGGCGCGCATCCGCTCAAAAGACCCCGCCAAAAAGGTCATGGTGCCGAGTGTCAAAGCGCCCGCGATGGTTTGAAAAATAATAAAAACGTAAGCTGCGTAATAAGCAACGGTGCCAATGAGCGACAAAATCACGCCCGAAATGGCGCGTTTTATCGTGATTTTCTTATTTTCTTGAAAATAACGCTCGGCAATGCGCTCAAAACGCGTCGCCAAAAAATCGGCGAGCCCGAACATTTTGACCTCTTTTGCCGTCTCGTCGCTCGCGCCGATGAAGCGGAGATAATCCAATTCGCGGCGTTCGGGCGTCCAACCAAGCGTGAGAGAATAGACTTTTTGATTGAAATAAATTTCGCCAAAAAGACTCGGAATCACGGCAACGAGTAGAATTAACAACAAAAATGGATTGAAAAACACCAAACCCGCGCCGAGAAACAAGACCGACACAATGTCTTGCACTTGCTCAAAAACTTGCGTCATCAAGACCGTTCGACCCGTCGTTTGACGGCGCGCGCGTTCGAGTTTATCATAAAATTGCGGGTCTTCAAATTGGTACAAATCCAAAGTAGCGGCGTGTTTGATGATTTCGACGGATGAATAATTGGAGAACAAATCGCCCAAAAGGCTCTCCGTTAAGGCAATTCCACGCCCAATGATGTCCGAAGCCGCCACTAAACCGAGTTCGAGCGCCACGAGTTGCCAAATTTGGGACCCCTCAGTATTGAACGAAAAAACGACGGGTTGATGTGCTTGAACGAGCCGCACAACTTCATCGACAATCTCTTTTCCCACGTACAGAATCGCCAAAGGCAACGCAGAACGGACGAGCCGCAAGGCCAGATTGATGAGCATTAAACGCGCATTTACCTTCCAAATAAGCCTAAAAAGTTGCGGAATATGCCGCAAAGCGGCGAATTGATCTTTAACAGATGTTTTATTTTCAGCCATAAAAAATTTATATATTTTAATGTCGCAGGAAATTTGTTTCCCGCAACCAAA
>JAYUKJ010000004.1:0-6275 GCA_043764555.1 Saprospiraceae bacterium | reverse complement strand
CCAATGCTGTCACGGATTTTAAGTCGCACATTGCGACCGATAATGAAGAATTTAAAGTCGGAAAATACACCATAAAAACGCTTCATACGCCCGGACATACGCTCGAATCAACGTGCTATCTGTTGCTCGATGAAAATAAAAAAGCGAAGTACATTTTCACGGGCGATACGCTTTTTTTTGGCGACGTTGGGCGTCCCGATTTGGCGCAAAAATCCACTTTAACGATGGAAGATTTAGCGGGAATGTTGTTCAATTCTTTAAAAACGAAGATTAAAACATTGCCCGATGATGTCATCGTTTATCCCGCTCACGGCGCGGGTTCGGCTTGCGGAAAAAATATGTCGAAAGAGACTTTTGACACGATTGGACATCAAAAACAAGTCAATTACGCACTAAAAGCGACCGATAAAGCGCAATTTATCAAAGAAGTAACCGATGGTCTGGTGGTGCCGCCTTCTTATTTCCCACTCAATGTGCAGATGAATAAGCAAGGTTCCGCGTCGTTTGACAGCGTTTTGAAACACGGTTTGAAAGCCTTAAATCCGACGGCTTTTGGGTTGGAAGCGGAGGCAAACAGTGCCTTGGTTTTGGACACCCGAAGTGCCGAAGAATTCAGTAAAGGCTTTGTGCCAAACAGCATTAATATCGGTTTAGTCGGCTCTTTTGCACCGTGGGTTGGCGAATTAATTACGGATATTAAGCAACCGATTTTGATTATTGCCGCCGAAGGTATGGAGGAAGAAACGATTATGCGCCTTTCGCGGGTCGGTTATGACAACACAATCGGCTATTTGGAAGGCGGTTTTGCGGCTTGGCAATCGGCGGGGAAGCCTATTGATACGGTGAATAGAATCACGCCTGAACAATTTGAAAAACAGTGGCATAAAGACGACATCGTTTTCGATATTCGCAAAGACGGTGAGTACGCCGCTGAACACATTGACGAAGCGTTTCATCGACCACTCAGTAACATAAATACTTGGTTTTCAAGCATTGATAAAACCAAAACGTTTACCATGTATTGTGGCAGTGGCTATCGGTCAATGATTGCCGCGTCGATTTTGAAGGCACGCGGCTACGATAATTTCATCGAAGTTGCGGGCGGTTTTGGCGCCATTTCAAAGACAAATTTGCCCAAAACGGACTTCGTTTGCCAATCAAAACAGATGATTTCTTAAAATTATTGGACACCATTTATCACATAGTTAGACATAGAAGTTTTCACATAGATTCATATAGATTCACATAGGTTTTTGTGGGTAATTCTATGTGAATCTATGCGAAATCTTCTATGTTTGCCTATGTGATAAAATTCGTTTAAAAGTAGTGTTAAATGCTTTGTTATAAATCTAAAAATATGAAAAAAATTATTGTTTTAATTGCCTTTTTAAACCTTTTGGGGGACCCCTCAGTATCAGCGCAAAATTCGGCGTCGGAAGCAACAAAAGTGGTCAGTACCAAAGCCCATAAAATCGTTTTTCAATTGACGAGTAGCGACACACTTGTGCATAAAGCGCTGCTCAAACAGGTCGTAAATGCGCTAAATGCCGCACCAAACGCTAAAATCGAGGTTGTTTGCCACAACAATGGCATCGAAATGTTGACGATTGCGAAGACAACGCAAGCAAAAAAAATGGCGGAGTTGAAGGCAAAAGGCGTCGTCTTTGCGGCGTGCGAAAACACTTTGGCAGACCGAAAAATGGACAAAAAAGACGTCGTTTCTGAGGCGATTTTTGTCCCCTCGGGCATCATCGAAATCGTGATGAAACAGGAAAAAGGATGGTCATATTTGAAAGCGGGTTTCTAATTAAACCCATTTTCAAACACAAATAATATCGAAATACCCCATACTATTTTAACTTTTTCATTGTTCACTATTCACTTTTCACACTAAAATGATTGACTTTATCAAACAGCCGTGGCATTGGTCAGTGGCAGGTCTATTTATTGGCTTAACTGTCCCTATTTTACTGATTATTGGCAACAAAACCTTCGGGATTTCATCGAATTTGAGGCACATCTGTGCCGCTTGTTTGCCCGCAAATATTCCTTTTTTTCATTATGATTGGAAAAAAGAAATGTGGAATTTATTCTTCATCGCGGGTGTATTTATCGGTGGTTTTATCGCCGTTCAATGCTTTCAAAATCCCGAACCTATCCAAATTGCTGCCGATACCAAAGCGCAACTCGAGGCACAAGGCATCCACAATTTCGACAACTTAATGCCGTCTGATTTGTTCAGTTGGGCGAGTTTATTCACGCTTAGAGGCTTCATTTTCATCGTTTTGGGTGGTTTTTTGGTCGGTTTTGGCACGCGCTACGCGGGCGGTTGTACGTCGGGTCATGCCATTATGGGCTTGTCGAATCTGCAATTACCGTCGCTGATTGCCACGATTTCTTTTATGATTGGCGGCTTCCTAATGACGTGGTTTGGTCTACCTTTTTTACTGAATTTATAAACTATTCATCATCTACAAATTTACGAATTTAACGAATTTACGAATTTACGAATTTACGAATTGAAAAGTAGTCGTCATCATTCGTAAATTCGTCAAATCCGAAAATTCGTAGATTTAAACATCTAAAACAATGAATCAAGATAAAAAAGAGTCTTTTCCATCCCTTTTGAAATACACATTGGTGGGTATTTTCTTCGGTTTGGTCTTCGTTAAAGCCGAAATTATTTCGTGGTTTCGGATTCAAGAAATGTTCCGTTTGTCATCATTTTTTATGTTCGGCGTCATTGGAACGGCAGTTTGCGTCGGTGCTTTGTCGGTTTTTTTGATTAAAAAGTTCAATATTTTGTCACTTTCGGGCGAAAATATTGATATTGCACCCAAGACTTTTAGCAAAGGTCAAATCTACGGCGGCTTAATTTTCGGCTTCGGTTGGGCAATGACGGGCGCGTGTCCCGGACCGCTATTTGCTCAGATTGGCAGTGGTTTTAGCGTCGTTTTTGTCACGCTTTTATCCGCAATTGTTGGCACTTGGACGTATGGTTTTTTGAGAGAAAAATTGCCGCATTAGAGAATTTGTGCGGCGTTTGATGTCATTTTATTTAGCATAAATTTAAAGCAACCACTAAACCTATGTTTGAAAAACTTTTGCCTTTCGACGTGGCTCATTTCATTATGGGCGAATGCAATAAGTACCAATTGGCTTTCAAAGCGACGGCAAAACGCGCGCACGTCCGCTTTGAAAACCAAGATTGGCAAGGCATTCAAGCGGAAATGAAACTACGACTTACGCTATATCGCGACTACATCGGCAACGCCAAAATTGAACTCGCCGCGATGCTCGGCGACCGACTCAAGGACCCCTCAGTATGGCGTGCCGCAAAGCCAATGTACGAAGATTTAGCGATGAATTTGTATTACAGAAACATTGCCGAAACGTTTTACAATTCCGTTTTTCGGCACGTTCATCGGGGTTTAACCCTTGATAACGAATTGGTATTTGTTTTGTCTGCACACGACAAATTAGCCCTTCATTCGGCTCGACCTATTTTTCACACTTACGCTTCCGACCAATCGGTACGCAGCGTTGTGTCGGAATTGTTCAACGATTTTAAGTTTGACGCGCCGTACGAAGACCTTGAAAGAGACATTAGTTTGGTTTCAAATAAAATCGTAACGGAGCTATTGGCAAACAACGTGGCGGACGAAACAACGCGCTTGGAGGTGTTAAAATCTTTGCTTTTTCGCAACAAAGCGGCGTATATTGTGGGTCGAGCGCATTTTGGCGAGCGGGTTTATCCGTTTGTCATTCCACTTTTGAACGAAGGAAAAGGTATATTTGCGGACGCTTTATTGCTCGAATACAACCATATTGCGTCCATTTTCACGTATTATCGCGCGCATTTTTTAGTGGACGTGGACATTCCGAGCGAAATGGTTGAATTTCTTCATTCCATTTTGCCCCACAAACCGATTAGTGAATTATACACGTGTTTGGGCTTTGAAAAACACGGAAAAACGGAATTGTATCGCCAATTTTTGACGCATTTGGAAAAGAAACCGAGCGAAAAATTTGAGTTTGCGCCGGGCATAAAAGGCATGGTGATGTCGGTGTTTACCTTGCCATCTTTCAACATGGTTTTCAAAATTATCAAAGACCATTTTGCGCCGCCTAAAAATGTTTCTGAAAAAACGGTGCGGGCAAAATACGAATTAGTCACGCAACACGACCGCGTTGGACGGCTTGCAGACACACATCTTTTTCAAAATTTTATCTGCGATAAAGACCGTTTTTCGCCCGAATTGCTCGCAGAACTCCGCAAAGTTGCCAAATCGAAGGTGATACTGAGGGGGGATAAAGTGGAAATAAAATACCTTTATGTAGAGAAAAAAATGACGCCGCTCAATCTTTATTTGGACAAAGCAAACCCCGAACAAATGCGGCAAATATTGAACGAATACGGCATTGCTTTGAGGCAATTGGCGGCAGCAAATATATTTCCGGGCGATTTATTATTGAAAAATTTTGGCGTAACGCGGCTCAATCGCGTCGTTTTTTATGACTACGATGAAATAGAATGGGTGACGGATTGCACTTTTCGAGAATTGCCCGTGGCGCACCACCACGACGACGAAATGTCGGGAAAACCCTGGTTTTACGTCGGCGATAAAGACGTTTTTCCTGAAGAATTTCCGCCTTTTTTGTTCCAAAATACCGAAATAAAGGACTATTTTTTGTCCCTCCACGCTGATTTATTCACTGCCCAATATTGGAACAAAATCAAAGACGACCTAACGGTGGGAAAAATGTTGGATGTGTTTCCTTATCCCGAATCGTTGCGTTTTGGGGCGGAAGGTTGGCACAGTACGTGAGCGAAGGACCCCTCAGTATTTTAAAGATTTTCTAAGAGAAAAACCACTACATATTTTTTTTTTACAATGGATAATTGCCTGATTCCACTGCTATTAATCACGTTTTTCGGTTTAATAGCGCTTCTATTTCAAACCTTAAATCAATTAGAGAAAGCGACCAAATCAATTGGTTCTGATAGCCCTGCGTTTTTGCAATCGGCTAAATACTACATCTATATTCCTGCTGCCATATTAGCATTTATTGGTGTGTGTGTGTGGCAAGAACAACGGTACGAAAAAGAATTTGCGGTCGAAGATATTAAAAAAGCAGCCTTGGCGCAATTCGACACGGCGCGGATTTGGGAAGCGCCCGACCCCCTCAGTATAAAAGCCGAAAATGAGGCAGAATTGATTCAATACGGACGCAATTTGATTGCCCACACGGCAGATTATTTGGGTCCCGAAGGCTCCGTGAAAGCGATGTCGAACGGCATGAATTGTCAAAATTGTCATTTGGATGGGGCGTCCAAACCTTTTGGCAACAATTACTCCGCGGTTGCGGCAACGTACCCCAAATTTCGGGCGCGTTCGGGAACAGCTGAAACGATTGCGAAGCGGGTCAATGATTGTTTTCAACGGAGTCTGAATGGGCAACCTTTGGATTCTACGAGTCGAGAAATGCGGGCTATTAAGCTGTATATCAATTGGTTAGGTTATGGTGTGCCAAAAGGAAAAACGCCAAAAGGCTCGGGTTTAATGAAACTCAATTTTCTGAATCGGGCGGCAAATCCCGACAGTGGCAACGTGGTTTATACCGCAAAATGTCAGTCGTGCCATGGTCAAAATGGCGAAGGTTTGGCGATGCCCGAAGGCAACGGGCGCCATTATCCACCGCTTTGGGGCGCAAAAAGTTTCAACGAATCGGCGGGTTTGTACCGTTTGTCCAATTTTGCGGGCTACGTAAAAGCGAATATGCCTTTGGGTGCCACCTATGAAAATCCGCAATTGACGGATGCCGAAGCGTGGGATTTGGCGGCTTTTATCAACAGTCAGCCGCGTCCAAAACACCCGTTTTTGGCAACCGATTTTCCTAAAATTGACGGCAAACCTTTCGACCATCCGTTTGCGCCGTTTGCGGATTCTTTTCCCGAAATTCAACATAAATTTGGTCCTTTTCAACCGATTGTTGACCATCAAAAACGGATGAAAGAGGCGAAAGAAGCGGCAGCAAAAGCGAAATAAGGACCCCTCAGTATATTGAGCTTTTTTATGCTTATTTTAGGCTATTCCAATTTATTTTATTCAATTCATTCATTAAATTTCAATTAAAATGGAAAAGAAAAATCATTGGGAATCTGTCTATCAAAACAAAGATTTCAAGGACGTTAGTTGGTTCCAAGAAACGCCTAAAACGTCAATTGATTTCTTAGAAACTTTGAACTTATCGAAGTTGGCAAAAATCATTGA
>JAYUKJ010000003.1:0-23183 GCA_043764555.1 Saprospiraceae bacterium | reverse complement strand
CTGAGGGGTCTCTTTTTGAAAATAGCTTTACAGCTCGTTGCCGTCTTTGTCCGTCTTTATCAGATAAAAATCATTGCCACCCGCGCCAAAGCTATAAGTATAACCACAAATTATGTAGCCGCCGTCTGTTGTCCGTCTAACACAAAATCCTTCTTCAAAATTTCTTCCACCATAATGTTTCTCTTTTATTACTTTTCCTTTATCGTCAGTTATGATAAAATATACGTCGTTGGCGCCATTTGAAAGATTGGAGCTGTATGTGCTGCCGCAGATGGCATAACCGCTTCCATCGGCAGTTTCCTGAACGGAAGTAGCATTATCATCTCCTGTGCCGCCATAAACTTCGTCCCAAAGCAGAGTGCCGTCTTTATCTGTTTTGATGAGATACATATCATTTCCCCCTTTCCCACGAATATGGTTACTGGTTGCGCCACAAATAATGTAGCCACCATCCTTTGTTATCTGAACTTCACTACCACTTTCTGA
This sequence comes from Saprospiraceae bacterium, assembly GCA_043764555.1. Lineage (GTDB taxonomy): Bacteria > Bacteroidota > Bacteroidia > Chitinophagales > Saprospiraceae > JAAFJT01. The sequence goes on along the minus strand of JAYUKJ010000003.1, from coordinate 22,697 downwards.
ACCTACGGCACCAAAAGTTTTAGTCCAGATAGTATCGCCATTTGCTTTTGTTTTGATAAGAAAAACATTGTAATTAGGGGTTGCAGCAGTTCCCACATCCGTGCTTCCACAAATTATATAGCCCAAATCCGAGGTTTGTTGAACAGAATTTCCTGAATCATTATTTGCCTTGCCGTAAGTTCTTTGCCATTGCGACACACCATTATTATTTGTTTTAACGAGGTAAACATCACTTTTTCCAGCACCCGTACTTTCTGTATAGCCACAGATTATGAAGCCTCCGTCTTGTGGCGTCTGCTTAACATCGTTGCCGCCGTCGTTTTTAATCCCCCCAAATTTATTATTATTGGTGTTAATTGCAGCAGCCCCTGTTACATCTGTTATAACTAAATATACGTCACTTGACCCGCTTAAACCGTCATTTGTAAACCCTGTCATGACATAACCTCCTAAAGTTGTCTGTTGAATAGCAAATCCTCTTTCTTCCAATTGTCCGCCAAAAAGGACTTTTGATGAGGGTATAATTCTACCCGCGCTATCCGTTTTTATTATCATAACATCACGACCACCTTGCCCTTCGGACGTATAGCCGCAGGTAATGTACCCGCCGTCTCGTGTCTGCTGAACAGAGCGTCCATTATCAAGTAGCGTTCCGCCTAAGGGGACAGTAAATTTTTTCGCAAGGACGCTTACTGGCAGCGTTTTAGATGCCTTCAAACCATCACTATTGGTTACTTCTAAGGTGACGTTGTAGCCTTTGGCGATTTTGTAAACGTGGCTGGTTGAGGCATCTGGACTGGTTTCATTATTGTCATCAAAAGTCCATTTGTGACTCACGGCATTTTGCGAATTGCTCTTAAAATTGACGGTTGTTGTGGCAAACTGATTGTTATTTGAAAACGTAAATGTGAAATCCGCAACGGGCGGATTTTTAACGGGTGTATTCACCGTAACGGATTCTGTGAACATCGTGCTGCAATTATTGTCCCCCGTAGCGGTCAATTTGACGTCCCATTTACCCGCTTTTTTGAACGTATAAGTCGGATTAGCATCGGTACTCGCGCCGCCTTCGCCAAAATCCCACAGATAGGTTTTAGCGCCCGTGCTTTGGTTCGTAAATTTAACAACGCAAGGCGAATCACAAGTGGTACCGATTTTATCGTGCGTAAACTTAGCCGTCACTTTGCCCAAGCACGGGTTGTATTTTACTGTGGGGTCTATTTTTTCGAGGCTGCAAGACCACCAAATGGCCATAAAAGCGATGAAAAGACCTGAAACTTTGTAAATAATTTTGAATGTTGCCATAACATTATGTTGATTTTTGGCGTGCATAACAAATTCGCCTTTTATCGTGAAATAACTTTCCAAAAGTTAAAACTTTTGGAAAGTTGAAGCCTAAAAGACAATTTGTTGTACACTCATTTTTAAGATTTATAGAATCATTGCGTATTGCCATCTTTATCGGTTTTGATAACCAATGTTCCAAAACTATTTGTTGTATAAGAGTCGCACCCAATGAGCGTTAAGAAGATTAATAATGCGCCGAGAGACTTAGCGTTAGTTGTTGACATCGTGAGTTGTTTTCTTTTACGGTGAAAGTAATCATTTGAAAATCAATGTTTTAAAATCTCAAAACGACGCCTAATCCGCCATCGCTACTCACCAACGGCTCAATCGTCCACCGTTTTTTTTCGGGTAGAAAAGCGTAGCCTGCTTCGCGGGTTTGCCGATTGATATTGGTTTTTTTGACCCACATCACGGCGCCCCAAACGGCTAAAGCGGTGCCTGCGCCTAAAAATATTTGCGATTGCTTGTACCTGCCATTTGCGTTTGAGTACAATTCATCTCGATTTCCTAAAACATAAGGGGTATTATTTTCATTTGTTACTGATTTATAAATGGCGTGGTCTTTCAAAGCGCCATCGCGTGCAATAAAGCTGTAAACAACGCTGCCAGTGCCAGCAACTGCCGCCGCAATCGCCAAGCCAATGCCGCCCGATGTTTGTGGTTTATCGGTCATGACATACACCGAAATCCGCAATTTCTCGGCACTTGACGCCGTGATTTTTGGCACTTCGTCTTCATTGTAGTACCAAATAAGTTTTTTATCCGAGCTGTATTTGAGGTCTTCGCCCGCACCTTCCACCTTCGTTACGCGCATATTGCCGTCGCTTGACGTGAGTTTGATGGACAACAAACGCCCACTGTAATAAAGTGAAATATTGTTTAGTTCAATACTCACTTTATCGTCGTCAATCGTTGCTTTGACGTTCTCTTTTTTGACAACGCTCCACCGATTAAACGATTTGGGGTCAATGGCAATGGACGTCATATTCGCTGAAATGCCGCCTCGCGTCGTTTTATCCAAACCCGCTTTTTCTTCATCATAAGCAATGCCCATGGCTTCAATACGCGCCGATTTTCGCGGATAATAGCGTGAATTATCATCCGTTAAGGCCGAAACTGCCGCGAGTGCATCGTCTCGATTGGCACCCATGCGCGCCAGTATGCGGGCTGCCCAAGCATCGGCTTGCAACTCATTTATTCGTCGATTGGTCGCCGTCGTGTCTTCTAAATCGTGCAACAATACGTGGTGACCAATTTCGTGGGCAAAGACGGCATAAGCGGCCCATTTGGTGCGCGCGTCGCTCGTAAATTTCTTTAAAAATTGATTGCTGTACAACAGATACCGCCCGTTTTTGCCGAGAATTGTTGCTTGGGCATTTTCGACGTCGGCGGCCATCAGAATGAAAGGACGGTCTTTGATGGCCACTTTGCGGAGAATCGTATCGACAACCTTCGTGGCTTCTTTAGTCGGGTCGAAGAGCGTGTATTCGCCCTTTATTTTATCTGATTTGAAATTGCAGCCATGCTCAAAACGCAGCTCAATTTGAGCCACCATACTGAGGGGTGTCCCCAAAACTAAAAGAAGAAAAAGACAGTTGATGATTTTCATGATTTAAGGTATTTTTTTAAGGTGAGAAAGAAAAAGTATCTGTTTTTTGAGCGGTTAACTTATCCGCAAGCTACGCAGATTAGCACGGATTTATGGATTTTTACGCAGTCGTCACAATCCGTAAATCCGTAAATCCGTTAAATCCGTAAATCCGTAGCTAAAAAATCGTGTAGCTAAGTGGTTGCGAAAACGTTTATTATCCGCGTTTATCCGCGTAATCCGCCGATAAACTAAGGTTTTACCGTTTTTTAAACCCATCCAATATTTTCGACATTCGTAGATGCGTTATGCCATCCAAATCACTCGGTTTACTAAACGTAAATTTCTTGTTCGTATCAGGCACTTTAAACTCATAAATAAGTGCGTGAACTTTAATGTCATTTGTAAGAAATTTATTAGCAATAATGGACGGTAAACTTGTGTAGCCATTATCCAACCAGCCCATAACGTTGTCTTTATTGGCCACCTTGCCTGAATTATTGCCGTAATAATTAGGCGTCACGACGAACACAATCACGCGAAAAAAGCCAGCTTCGGGCATAAACAGCGATTTGAGGTAATTGGCAACCGAAAAATCTTCATGCTTAACGGGTTTTGCCGACCAACGCGCTGCTCCTTGCTTGCTTGAACCATCTTTATTGAATTGTTCCATCTTCGTCACGACCGCATACCCCCCCTCAGTATAATAGTATTTTTTTGAGAAATAACCCGTATTATTGAGCGCTTCGATGATCGTTTTATCCACTTGACCAATCGTTTTGCAAGAAGAAAAATAGCCTTCCAAAGTTATTTCTGCCGAAGGTATCGGCGGCGGGAGCGCAAAAACGGGCATATTTTTAAGCACTTCATTGATTTCTTTCTCACTAAAAGCGGCGTGTTGACTGTTTTTCAGCAGCGTTTCCCCTCGGCTGAAACCAGAGGCGATGGTCATTTTGCGCATATCAATATCGGTATCTTGCAGCGGCAATTGGGCAATAGATTGAAACACAGACTCAATACTATAACCTAATAAACCCAAAGCAAAACCCATAAATTCGTCCGCTTCGATGTCTTCATCCGCCTTAAACGCGCCTTCAAGTTGGTGTTTGAGCGCGTGATGCCCCATTGCGTGCGCGATTAAGACCGCTTTCTCGGTTTTTGAAATCGTGTTGAAATACCTTCGGCTGTACAAAACATACCGTTTTTCCTTATCAACTATTGTGGCAATTGTTTCGACATTAGCAGACAATAAAATAAAATTATCCGCCATTTTCGTTACCGAAAGCACGTCGTTTTTTAACGCCTCGACGGTGCTGTCTTGACCAAAAATGTACAACTCTTCGGGACGCGTGTCCGTGGAATAAAAGCAGGCGTGCGTGAGCGATACCTCTAATTGTTCTTGACAATAGACCGTGTTTAAGGAGAAAATGGACGTGATAATGAAGGAATAGAGCGAAATTTGGGTGCGACGGCTCATAAACTTTGGTTTGAGTAAGGTGTGGTATTTTATTGTTTCCTGACGTCGTTTATGCTATCTATTTGTACCGAATTGATGTGGTAATCGTAACTACTTACACGTGACGAATTTTTAGATGGATTCGTTATGTGCTAAATAACTACCAATAATTTTAAATGTGTTAACAAATTGTGCGGTATAAAATTTTGTGGGTCAAGTCTTTTGTAAGACATAATTTTATACAAAGATTGTAATGCGAAATGAATTCTCCTAATTTTTCTTGCAAAAAAAGCATAGGGTATAATATTTTCTTTTTTTTAATCAAAAAAACGTTTTATACTGAGGGGTCCTTTTTTTTGTAAAATATTGATTTTAAATCAGTTACAATTTTGTGCGGGTTTGAAATCCGCGTAAGATTCATAGCAAATAACTTCGTCTAACTACTTATTTGGAAAAATAATCTTCAGAAATTATTTGATTTACAAAAACTGCCTTATTTTTAAGCGATAATTTTATTCGTTAACCTATATATTTATTTTACAAATGAAAATTAATTTCAATTTCTCCGATGCGCTTGCGCTCTTTAGTTCTTTGTGGTCTGATGCTAAAAAAGCCCGCGTTGCGGTGATTACAGACCAAATTCGCCACGTTTTTCTGTACAGTTTGAGCCATTGGTACGTCTTGCTCAGTTTGATGATGATGAGCGTGCCGCTGATTATTATGTCGGCGGGTAAGGACATTGCTTACGGACTTTTCGACAATCAAAAAGGGTCGTATTTTTCGTCCATTGTCTTCATCCTCGAATTTTGTTGGGTTTTGCTGCTCTATGCCTTGATTTGTTGGCGATTGCCGCTTCATTACATCGCCGACAAGTACCTCCAAGACCCCAAAACGGCTCAAAATGCCGCCGATACTGAGGGGGTCAATTTCCGCGACGCCACGCGTCAACAAGTTTATCGGTTCAACGGTTTTCTCGTTTTTGCCCTGATGATTGCGTGGATTTTGAGCTTTGCGGCGGTCGATTTAACTATTCTCGGCGCGGCGGGCATTTTCCTTTACCTCGTTATTTTGTGGTTTGCCAGCAAATTTTTTGCGCAGCACATGGAAAGCAGCCGCGTAACTTGGACTACCGAAACGGTCAACGACGACGCGCCTTTTTTAAAATTATTACGCAGTAAAAAGCCATTATTAGCGGCTTTGATACCCTGCATTGCCGCAGCTTTGGTCGTTTTGGCGCTGGGGATAGCCTTAACTTACAAAGAAAATAGCGTCTGGAATTACTTTGTTTTGGCGGGAAGTTTGGGTTTTACGGCGGTTATTTTCTACGTTATTGCCGATTACGTTGACCGCATAGCAACGGACGGACGGAAACTTGAACACCTAAATGATTTCTTGCGCAGCGATGTTGGTCTTATCGAAAAAGTCTTAAAAAAATGCTTTCAAGCCTTGGGAAAGCTGTTCACGCGTTTTGTTTACCTATTCGTTGCGCGGGATATTCGGAGCAATTTAGACGAAAATTCGTGGAAAAAGCCTTTTCTGTACATCCACGTTTTCTGTTTTGTTCACGTGTTTGCAGCTACTTTGTTTTTCTGTTTTGTTCCAAATATGCAAGCAATTCACCCCATTTTTTGCATACTATACGGTGTTTGTTTCGTCGTTTTCGTGTTGGATTGGATTAACTACATCTTTTATCGCAAATATTACATTTTTGCGCGTTGGACACTTTTAGGTTTTGTTCTACTTTTTGCGGCCATGTTTGGTGCTTTCGTTTGGGCATTTTTTCACAAGCAATCGGTGAGTTATTGCAGTGGCATTGTCAATTTAGTGCTGCTGTTTTTGGGCATTAAATGGTTGCGGTTTCCGAATATCGACAACTACACGATATCGGGAAACGGCGAAATCGTGGATAAATTGGTGCTGAGTGCCGTCGAAATGGCGGCATTGAAAACAGAAAAAAAAGGCATTGTGGACGAAGAAAAAATGACCGCAAAATTTTTCTCCGAAAGCGGAAATTTGCCCGCTACGAATTGGTTGAGCAAGCCGATTCATCTGTTCGGAACGCGTGAATTGTCCGTTTTTAGCATCGGCGTCATTTTTTTATTATGCCTCAATTTACTGTTGCCAAACGAAGCAACGCACGATGTGGCGCTGCTAAATTCACGACATGAGACGCCCGAAATGCCGCGTTTGGCACCGACAAAAGACTACATCACGGGTTGGCTCGACAGTCGTCAAAAAAAACTTGGTAAAGATTCTTTTGATGTGTATATTGTTGCAGGTCAAGGTGGTGGCTCGCGCGGGGCGTATTGGTTTTCCAAAATAATGACTGAAATGGACGTCATTACTGAGGGGTCCTTCCGCCAACAATGTTTGGCGATGAGTACCGTTTCGGGCAGTTCGGTTGGCGCGCAAGGCATCGTGGCTTTGTGGGATTCTATCCCGTTTAGTCCGCAAAATAACGCGTCGATTTTATCTAAATTTAGCCGCAATGCGTTTCAACATAATTTCCTTTCGGGCAATTTGGCGGACTTGTTTTTCAAAGACAATATGGCCGCTTTTTGGCCATCAACGGGCGATTTTAATCCTTTAACGCTCGGTCGGGGCGACCGAAATCACCGTTTGCAACACGAAGAAGCGGTTAGAATTAGCGATGCTTTGGCGGGTGGCGACAAACCCACGGACGGCGTTTCAGATTGGTCAATTTTCAAAGCATTTCGATTGAAAGCGCTTAAAAATTGCGCAACGAACGCTCCGTTTTGGTCTTACTATTATGCCGATTTCAGGAGCGATAAACCGCGCTTCAAGGCGCCTTTGTTGTTCGCAAATACCTGTCAGGTGCAGGAAGGAAAGCGCAGTTTTGTGAGTCCCGTTCGGTACGATTCCACGCTGTTTGTCAACAGTTTTGACTTGACAAATAAGCTCACAAAGCATTCAAAATCAATGAGTTTGACGAGTGCAGCCAACCTGTCGGAGCTGTTTCCGTATCTGAGTATGGCGAGTCGTTTGACGCTTACGAAATCGGAGGAATACAATTTCGTCGATGGTGGATATTACGAAAATTACGGTTTGACAACTGCCTACGAATTAATCCGTTTTTGCGCGGATTCGGTGAAAACGATGCCCAAATACAAGGGCATTCGGCTCCATTTGATTGCCATCATCAACAGTCAAGAAGTCGTTGCGGACAACACAATCGAGGGCATTAGCCAAGTGACGGCGCCCGTTCAAGCCATCATGGGCGCTACTTTTGGCGGTCACGCCGACCATAAATTGAAGGAAATTAGGGCAATGAGTGGGCGTAATAATTTCAGTTTTTATGAAATAAAATTGCCTTACACCGACGACAAAAGTATCGTCCCGTTGAGTCGAATGTTGTCCATTCAATCCATGGAATATATGGATAAAATGGCAACTGATTCGATGCGAAAAGTGTCGCCGATGCGTGAAATGGCGGCGGGTTTGAAATAATTTTTCAAAATTAGGACCCCTCAGTATAAACGCCGTTTTTGAGCTTTTTGACGTCAATGGCAGACTTTTAAGGCAGGAAAATGTCGTTAGAAATGAACTCATTTTGGAAAGAAATCATTTGCCAAATGGTATCTATTTCTTTAAAATAAAAACAGCCGACGGGCGCTTTAATTCAGGAAAAATCGTGATTCAGTAGTTCAATTCAAATTCTTTTCAACGTTAAAAAAAGCCTTGCAAACACGCGTTTTGCAAGGCTTTTATATTGAAATTTTATCTAATTAATTTGACCGCAAAAATGCCTTGGTCGGTCTCAATTTTCAAAAAATAAAGTCCCGTACTGAGGGGAGGTAAATCGGAAATTATCAGCTCATTGTCTAATCCGTTCGCTGGTTTTTCCCACATCTTTTTTCCCTCAATTGTCCACAAACTGAGGCGTTTTATGGGATTGTCAAGGCGCGTATTTTTGACCGTAAAATAATTGTTAAACGGATTTGGAAACACCTGAATGCCGTGATTATTAACGTCATGGGTGCCAATAAATTTCTCAATTTTAACGCAATAATCTTCGACTTCGCCACCCGAATAGCTCTCGCAAGGCGTTGGTAAAGCACTTGAAAACCCCGTGTATTTCATCGCCACGCGCAACCGCGTAACGCCGTCAATGGCGCCGTTTGGAACCGTGAAATTAATAGTTTTTGCATTTGTAAATGACGCAATTTCAGCGACTTGCTCACCAATATCGTTAAAATCACCATCTTCATTATAGTCAATCCAAACCCGTGCGCCTTGACTAAACTCCGTGCTGTTAAAAGCGGGTTTTATGCCAATTGCGTAGGTTTTTCCCGTTTTCAAAGTCGCCGCAATGGTATCAAAACGGGCGTAGCCGCCACTTTTTCCGTTGATAAATTTGAAGTCCGCAATCGCAAAACTGTCAATCCATTCACTCGCCGTTGAACCCGACGCGCGGCAGTAATTTGAGTCGATGCAAGGACTGCAGCCTTTGGTTTTCACGTTAAAAACGGTGTCCAAACTCGGTGTGTTATTGGCACAATTTGAACGAATCGAGACGGTATAGTTTTGACACGTTTTCGCATTGTTCACGATAAAAGCCGTGTCGGCAAACGTCCGATTTATGGTGCAAACAGCGGCATTTGATGCTTCTTTCAAACAGACTTGATAACCCGTTGCGGCCGTCACTTTTGACAATTTGACGCTAAATGCATTGGCTGAAATGTTGGTAATAACGACGCTTTCGGGATAAGAACAGCAGCCGTCGGTTTTGAAAAAATGGCTATAAACGACGCTCGGTTGCAGCGCGCAAACGGTCGAAATCTCAACTTCGTATGCCGTACACGCCAAAAGTCCCGTTATACTGAGGGGGGGCGAAATTTGATTGATGGGCGTCCAAGCTGCCGTTCCGCGTTGCCGATAACGTGCCGAAATGCGGGTTTCGCCCGTCGGCAAGGTCATTGAAATCGCGGCATCAGTCGTGGTTGCGGTCGTTCTTATCCTCGTGGGTTGCGCGCAGGTGCCGCAGAAATCGCGGATTTTTCTCAATGTTTCGGCAGCATTGACGCGTCCGCCCGTGGCTATTTTACCTTGCAAATTTGCTTTAACGTCAACAGTTGATAAAATTTTACTTTTTATAAACAGCGCGGTATTAGCGGGTTGTGTTTTAGAGAGATTAATAAAATCGCTGCATGAAACCGAATAAGCCAAACCCACCATGCCCGCCACAATCGGACAAGCGACCGATGTGCCGCGCGCCGCTGTGTAATCGTTGTTTGGGAAAGTTGTCCAAATGCCTTCGCCAGGGGCCGCGACGTCCACGTTGATTGGACCAAAAGCGGCGTCTGCTAATTTTCTATCTTTATTGTCGGTAGCGGTGACGATAATCAGAAAATCGGAGGCGCAAGTTGAAGGCAAATCCCCAAGTTGGTCAACATTATCGTTTGAATTTGCCGTTGCGCCAGCGTTTAAAACGCCGACTGAACCCAAGGAATCGTACATCGAACACCAAATCGGCGCGTCAACGCCAAACTTAAAAGCGACGCCAAAAGACGAGTTTGTGGCAACGACAAATGCGCCTTTTTTGCCATTTGTCCGATTGTACAAACGCCGCTGCGAAAACACGTAGCCGTAAGCCGCCACAATTGACGCTTCACTGCCGTCGCTCAAGATTGACATGATTTTTACTGCCCAATTTACGCCGCTTACGCCCTTTGAATTATTGCCCGCCGCGCCAATCACGCCTTCAACTTCAGTGCCGTGAAGGCCGCCGTCCACGTTGTCATTGCGGGTTGAAGCGTTCCAACCTACGTAGTCGTCAATAAAGCCGTTTTGGTCGTCGTCGATGCCATTATTCGGTATTTCTTGGCGATTATACCAGTGATTTTGTACCAAATCGGGGTGATTTAAGGTCGTTCCATTGTCGATAACCGCCACGACAATCGTGTCACCGTCAAGCGTTAAGCCGCCTTTTGCGATGTCCCAAGCCTCGTCGGAATCAATGTCGGCATCAGCCGCACCGCCGCCCGAACCATTGTTCAAATGGTGCCATTGTTGCGTGAAAATGGGGTCATTTGGCACAGTTTGCCGCAATTCCAAAATATGGTTAAATTGAGCTGCCGATACTGAGGGGTCCTTTTTCAAGGTCTCGAGAAGTGCTTTTTCGTCATTTTTGGCGTCAAAGAAAACGCACCAGACGTTTAAATCTGCCGATAAAATTTCAGCATGCTGAATAAACGACTGCGTTTTTTGCAAGGCGTTTATCGAGGCATTGTTTTTCAGTTGAACAATAAATTGACCCGCTTTGTGGTCATTTTTTTGAGCAAAAAGAATGGAGAAAACGAAGCTCATTAGGATAGAAAGTAGCTGTTTTTTCATTGTTTTGATGGATTTAGCTGATTGAATTTTTGTAAGAAAATAATGGTTTAAAATAGGTGTTGAGTTTTAAATTGTTGATTCATAATTAATTGCATATTAAAATTTAATTTTCTTAGTTCGGCAATTTGTGATTTTCACCGTGGCGTAGCTGCCATAAAAAAGCCAAAGTTGAAATTACTGTTCAAAATTAGAAGCTGTGCGACTAAGTTATGCAAGACACTTTTAGCACGAATTTTATCGAGTTGTACGAATTACACGAATTATAACGACGTCTTAATTCGTGTAATTCGTACAATTTGATAAAATTCGTGTTAGCATAACTTAGTCGCACAGCTTCTAAAATTGGAACTTCGCTTATTTTTATTCAAGTAAAGATAGAAACTTTAGCAACCTTTAAGTCTAATTGCGTCAAATTCGTGCATTCGTAGGTAAATAGTCGTTTATACTGAGGGGCCTTGATTTTAATAAAATGATAACTTATCGAAAATACGAAAAATAAAATAAAACCGTTTCAAGGTGGGAATTAAGAAATGGATAAATTTATTGAACCAAATTTTATTCTTAACCACACGTTTTTCAATTGTTCATTTCAGAATTTTATGTTTTTTTTATACTATGTCAGAAGCATAAAATTTTGTTTCCAGTAAAAAATAACCCTTTCGATTTCCATAATATCTAACTAAAATAAAAGTAATTTAAATGAACGAAAATAAGATTTTAAGCATTGTGTTTTGCTTGGCTATTAACGTAATTAACACATTCGCCCAAGTTGAAATTGCGCCACCGCCCGCCACCAAATCTGAATATGAAGCAGCTTACGCGCAACGAGTCATGCAGTCAAAATTGGATGGACAATACATTCCAAAGGATATTTTTGACGCTTTTAATGAATTAACGCGCTTGACGGATACGGCTTCGCGTGCAAAATTCAAATCTATGACGGAATATGAGGTGGAACATAAAGTTTTTTTCAGTCTCGGTCGTTGGATTTCCACAAAATGGAGCCTTTACGATGGCTCGCGTTTCAGTCAATATATGCGGGAATCGGGCATTTCTTTTCCCGAAGACCAAGCTATTGCGACAATGATTTGTTGGCACCGAAAGTTGAATGGCAAAGATATTGCTTTTAAAGAAATTAAAGAAAAACTGTTGTCAAAACGCAAAAAAGCGGAGGAAGAACGGCAGAAAAAAATGAAAGTTATTAAGGAAACGGTCGTAAAACCTGCGCCTAAAAATTAAAAATCAAAAAAATAAGACCCCTCAGTATAAAGCGTCAAAAAGCCTTTCAAAACGTAAAGTTTGAAAGGCTTTTTTAATGTTAAGGTGGGATAATTTTTTAGAAAATCACGCCACATCAGACGCGGCGACTTATACTGTTGGGTCTTGTTTTTTATTGGTTTGAAAAAAAAATATTTTTTTTTTCAAACCAAGCAGCGAACCACGCAGCGTTGTCGTTTTATGTACGGTTTGATGACTCAAATATTGCTGAAAGAAGCGGCCCCTTGCAAATCAACCCTCACTAGAATGTATGAAAAAAAGTTACTTTTATTGAAGACTTAGGAAATTACTCACCATTTTCTCTGAAATCTTCAAAAAAACGCAGGGGCCGCCATCTTTTTCTTTCAAATTATATCTAATCAAAAAAGAGATTTTTCAGCGAACATTACCAAGCGCCAAAATTAGGGGTATTTTTTCCTAAAGTCAACCCTCTCAACTATTCTTTCACGATTTTTTGTAAATTTTAACATTTGACACGCAACCGCGTGGCAACCTATTTTTGTGTTTTAATTTATTTTGAAAAAAAAAGCCTCAATAGTTTCCCTAAGTTTATATTTCTATTACTTTTGCGTCGCTTTGGAGCAGTTCATTAATATATCAAGTATGGCGCGGTAGCTCAGTTGGTTAGAGCACAGGATTCATAACCCTGAGGTCGGGGGTTCGAGCCCCCCTCTCGCTACAAAACGTTTTCCAAAAGCCGTTGTGAATCTTTGATTTGCAACGGCTTTTTTTATTTTAGAATATCTTAAAATATCTTGAAATATGGCTTTGATAGAAACAAAAACGCCCGTAAAAACAATGCAAATTGAGATGAAACGCGTGGACAATGCCTTTCACTTTGAAGCATTTGGCGGCGATAAAGTAGCCGTTCAGATTGATGCGGCGGCCGCAATCGGTGGCTCGAATCAAGGTGTGCGACCGATGGAGTTAATTTTAATGGGTTTAGGCAGTTGCGCCGTGATTGACGTGTTGTTGATTCTCAAAAAAATGAAACAACAGGTCGATGATGTCCGCATTGTTGTCGAAGGCGACCGCGAAGAAGGGGCAACGCCTGCGCCTTTTGTGGGACTCCGATTGCGTTTTATACTGAGGGGTCCTAATTTGATGCAAAAAAAAGTGGAACAAGCGGTTGGTTTATCTATGGAAAAATATTGTTCCGTTTCCGTGATGTTAGAAAAATCGGCGACCATCAATTGGGTCGTTGAGATTGAATAAAATAATAAGATGATTGAATATTTAGAATCGGCACACATCGACAATGGCACCGAACAATTGCCGCGGGCAAACAACTGGCAAGCGCAGTTAGGTCAACTGTTTTTTAAGCTATTTGGACCCATTTTTCCGCGTGGAATAGCCAAAATTGCGTACAAGATTTTCAGTACACCGCGTTGGCGGGCGCAACACAAGCGCCCTGATGCGCTGATTTTGGCGGCGCGTTTGGTTGATTTTTCGTTTAAAAACGAGACAATTAAATGCTACGAATGGGGCGATGCAACGGCTGATAAAACGATTTTGCTCGCGCACGGTTGGGAATCACGCGGAACGGCTTTGCGGATGTACGTGCCTGATTTGATTGAAAATGGGTTCAGAATAGTCGCTTTCGATGCCTTAGGACACGGCGATTCGACGGGCAAAAGAAATAATTTATTGACAAACGCTCGGACAATTGTCGCTTTATCCACGCATTACGGTGGATTTTATGGCGCAATTGGACACTCTTTTGGCTGTTCGAGCCTTGTTTACGCCATGCAATTTTTGGACAAAAATATGTCAATTGAGCGCGTGGTTTTTCTCGCCGTGCCGCCGAGTATGCTCAAAATAGTGAGTGGCGTTTTCAAAATGATGACCCTGCCAAAGGCTGCTCAAAATGCTTTTATTGCGCACATTGACGGCATGACGGGGCATTCAATTGAGGAATCTGATGTGGCAACGGCAGGAAATATGGTAAAAATCAATAAATTATTACTCATTCACGACGCACAGGATGAAGTGACAAACATTGACGCCGCGCATAGGGTAGAAGCGGCTTGGGACAACGCGCTTCTACTGGTTACGTCGGGTTACGGGCATTTTAGAATTGCAAAAAATCCTGATGTAATTCGACGGATAATTGGCTTTATTGGTGAATAGATTCCCAGATTCCAAGATTCCAGATTCCAGATTCCAAGATTCCAAATTCCAAGATTCCAGATTTCAAATTCCAAATTTCACGTTTGGAATCTGGAATTTGGAATCTGGAATCTTGGAATCTGGAATTTGGAATCTTGGAATTTGAAATTTACTTAACCAGCAAAACTTGCTCATCAAATTCCACTTTAAATCCCGTTCTAATTTTATTGCGTTTTCGGGTTTCAATTTCGTCATTGACTCGCACTTCTCCGTTTGCAATAAACGTGTTGGCTTCTCCGCCCGAATTGACCAAACCGACTACTTTTAGCAATTGGTTCAATTCGATGTATTCTTTTCCGTTCAATTCAAATTCGTAAGGTTTACTCTTTTTCATTTTATATTTTTTTTATGTAATTTATTGAAAACAGCGTGTTTATACTGAGGGGGTGCTTTTTCTGAATAATCTAATGAGCGCATTTATGGTTCCTAAAATAGCGATGGCGATAAATCCGTAAGCGTAATCGGGTGCGTGTCGGGTCATTGCGGAGAGCGTAATATGGTTCATTTTAGGAATAATTAGAACGGGCATCCAACTTAAAACGACAAAAAATAAGCACCGAATTGAGCTTAGAATTGACGGTTTGTTGATGCTGAAATTTAGTTTTTTCCATTTAATCACATTAATAAAAAAGAAAATTAGAGTCAAAGCGATAACTACCAAAACCGCCATTCTTTGAACGAATTCCATCGAAAAACCCGCGAGCGTGTAAGGTTTATTGAGCAATGTTTTAATGATGGCTTCTTTAATTGACGCGCCAAATTCCATACTGTTTGTATTTGCCAAAACAATCACGCCGTATTCTTGCTGCGGCATAAAAAATAGAGCGGCGTTAAAATTTTCATTTAATCCCAAATGTTGCACCACTTTTTGGCTAAAATAATGCGTTTCGCCCCAACCCATTGCGTAACCGTCTTTGGCGGGCGTCAACATCAATTTATAGGTGCTGTCTTTCAAAGCGACCCCCTCAGTATTTTTCATAACGCCGCGCAAATAACGGCTCATATCGCTCGCCGTACTCGCAAGGCGTCCTTCGGCAACCTGAAAATTAGAATAGTCCTTATTCGTTGATTTCACGGGAGATACAAATGCATATTGATAACTATCTATCAATTTATTAGCCATTGCGTCTTTATAATTAGCAAAAGAATGGCTCATTTTTAAGGGATTCAAAATGGCTTTATTCAAGTAATCAGCGTACTTTTCCCCGCTTACTTTTTGAATAATTAAGCCTAAAAGCGTGTAATTTGCGTTTGAATATTCAAATGCGGTACCCATCTCGTGCGCCGCTGGCAAGGTCTTCAAATAAGCGTTGAATCCCGTCTGAAATCGCTCAAAATCGTTGGAACTTCCATCGTAAAAACCGCCCCAAGTTGGGATGCCACTTGTCTGATTTAACAGCTGCCGAACGGTTATTTTTTTGTCCACTGTTTCGTTCGCAAAAGAGAACGCATCAAGATAATTACCTACGGGTTTGTCAATGTCTATCAACCCTTTATCCGCTAATTGCAAAGTTGCGAGCGCGGTAAAAGATTTGGTAGTGGAGCCAATCAAAAAGACATCATCGATGCCGTTATTCGCCGTCGAATAGGTGTAAATAATGCTGTCTTTATTGGTAATGGCAACGACCGAATTAGGGATTTTGCATTGCTCAATTAATGCGCTGATTACTTTGTCTAAATTGTCTTTAGGAAAAGCGGATTGCGCGATAATTGGGTAATTTAACGTGATTAAAAACGCAATAGTTAATTGTCTCATACGATTAGTGGTTTTTTATTTTGATTGTTAAATTAAGAGCGCAAAACTAATTTTATTTATGAACCTAATGGTTTTAAAAACAACGTTTTATAGGATTTATAAGATTTGATAAATCTACTCAAAAAATAGGCAATTTCGGAAAAAATACTGAGGGGTCTTCCGCCAAGCAAAAAGCGCGCCCTTTTTCAAGAGCGCGCTTTTGTTAAAACTAAAAATAAGGTGGATTGAACAGGTTTGTGTACTTATTTTTTTTCAGCGGACTCGGCGGCTTTATTCGCTTTGGCACGTAAATCTTCAAATTTCGGACAGTTCGTTTCGCATTCGCCTCGGTCGTTAATAATATACGTGATATTATCTTCATCCGTAATTTCAAACTTCGTTTCCGAAGCGTTCAGATTGACGGAACGGAAGGCGCAAGGCACGACTTTAGCGTTGTAACGGCTGATTAATCCCCATTTTCCCTTGCCTTTCGACACGGGCGCAAAGCCAAAACGATACGAACGCACCTCATCATATTCAAATGGAATTTGTGGTTTTCCTTTTTTATTCAAGTAACCCCACTTGTCTTTATCGTTTTGCGTCGCGTAATAAGCGTCATTTACGCGCTTGATGTCCTTATATTGTGGCTTAGTTACCGTCCGACCCATCGAGTCAATGATGCCCCATTTTCCGCCTTTTTGCACGCGAATATTGCCAAGTGCATCCATTGGCTTGATTTCTTGATACGCCGTTGACGTGATTAATTGCAAATTATCTTTCTGAATCAGCAAAAAACCTCTAACGACATTGCTTTTATCTTCCTTCACATTGACGACGATAAAACGCTCATCGCGGAGTGAATCCGTCAATTCGTAACGGAATTTACTTTTAATACTTTCGTCATTTACGGGAACAATAACATTGCCCGTACGGTCGAGAATAACATCCGCTTTGCAGACCGCATTGTTAGGCTGTCCGCAATTTTCAACTGCCGTGCGAGCGACCATCAAACCGAAAACATTGAAGCTGCCGACGGCTTCATAATTTGCTTTAATTTGCTCCGTTCCGTCGTATTTTATGAAGCCGCATTTGCCATCAGGATAGCAAGCAGGCGCCAAACCAATTTCGTTGAAAAAGCCGATTGAGCTGTATTTTGGCGCCACAATGATGTTCAAATTGGTATCAATCAGACCATACAATTTGCCTTCATTTCTGATGGTTGACACGCCAAATTCGTTGTAATCGCTGATATAATCGTAGAATTTGCTCATTTTGTAGTCCTTCGCACGGATAATTGACGTGCCGCGAACGCTCTTTGCGGTAGCCAAACCGAAGGCATTAAAATCGGAAATAGATTCATACGTCGGACTCGTGCGGATGGCCCAAGTTGTGTCCAACAAACCAACGCCTTTGTTTTGGTTGATGCGGTAAATACCCGACAGGTTTGTGGGGTCGATATTGTCGTAAATGGCGTCAAAAATGGTCTTGCCATTCAAGCCAATTAAGCCAATTTTTTTGTTATTTCTAACTCTAAAAACGTCTTTTTTGTAGAATGAATCAATGCCATCGTACATCTGCGATAAACTCACTTTCGACACATCATAATTATTGTCAATAAATGCCTGTTTGCCGTTCACCATACGCACCAACGAAATGCCTTGTTTTAAGGACTTCGCTTCCGCAATGTTTTCGAGTGCGTCTCCTTCATTGCCTTCGCCGTCAACGTAGTACCAATCGACGCGTTTCACGAGGGCGCGACCTGCGTTGAACGGTTCTGCGCGCTCATATTGGCAGGTAATCGCCTCATTTCCGCATAAATTCAGGTAACCATACACTTGGTCTTTGCGAATTCTGGCAAAACCCTCGCGGAAATTTTCGACCAAACCGTAGCGGCTACTACTGCGAATCGCATCGAGTTCGTAGGCCATAATCGCATTGTCGTCCATGTCGCGGGTGCTGATGAGCGTGCTTTTTTGGTCGTCCGATTGCAAACATTTAGCGCTTTTCAAGGTGTTCAAACCCGACAAATAATGGCTTTTTTCGGCGCGCACTTCGGGCGTATTACCCGTGATTTTATCGATTTTTTTGTTCAGCATTCCCGACATTATCTCGATGTAAGTGCCAAAATTTGCAATCGCTGCTTCTTGTGGACTTTTGCTCGACAATTTTTCGGTTTGAGCCGCATTTGAGTCGGTTCCAACAGTGTAGTCCCGATACGAATTGAACAATGTCATGAAGCGATTGCGCGCTTCTTCGATGGTTCGAGCGGGTACCAACGACTTAGAAGTGACTACCGCATCAGCAACCGATGTTCCTTTCGATGCAAGCGGTGCTGCGGGTTTGTTTTGTGCGTTTAAACCAATAACGGACGAAAGTAGAACTGTAAATAGTGTGTAATTTAGAAAATTTTTCATTTTGTGAATGATGTTAAGTGTATGAGCAAAGTATTGTTTGTGAAGCAAAGATGTGCAATCAAATGCTTAAAAAAACGATTATTAAAATAAATTTTATTCAATTTTTGATATAATTAATTTAAGAATTTGTATTTAAAATAATATAAAAAATAACCTAAATACCTTTAGAATTTATATTAATTAATACAATAAAAAATAAATATAAATTTCGATTTTATGATTTAAAAATATTTGATTTTTTAAAATAGAATGGCGGTTTTTGATTGGATTTACTACGTGAATTGATTGAATTGTAAATGATTTAAGTAATTGAAAATCAATTACTTAAATCGGTTGTAATTAATCGTTATTAAACAAAAAATTTTGATTGAATTTGTTGTTTACATATTGAAAAAAACGCAAAAAAGAGCGTTTATACTGAGGGGGCCTAAAATGAAAATATGCGGAAGCGTTTTTCATGAAATTATTTATTTAAGGCTTAATTAGGCGTTCAATTAAGCCTTAAATAATCGTTTTTAAAAAAGCATTTACGGGAGGAAAATACGCTTTTGTGATTTATTTACTCATTATTTACTCATTATTTACGAACGGCTAAACCGTGTTCTCGGACGTACAAAATATAGTCGGTTTGCGGAATGGGACCGATGCCCAGTTGCCGACACATAACGATTAATTGACCTCGGTGGAAAGTCGAGTGGTTGAGGCAATGAAACGCCATGTCCGTAACGGATTCCTTGTAATCGCGCGGCGGGCTGATGGTTTTGAATGCCAATCGGTCGCGGAAAAACGGCGCGGGTCGGCTTTCGATGAACTCGATTAAGGCCTTGGAAGTCGTCAGAACATTCGTAAAAACGTCCTCGTTTGTGCCGTTGAAATCGATTGACGGAAAAGACGTCGGAGAATTGCCGCTTAGGCGTTCAAGCCAAAGCGATTCGGCGTCCCAAATGTGGAGTAAAGTTGTCCGAATTGAGGGAAAACTGCTCACAACCGTTTGGCTAATCAGCGCGTCGTCAACCGATTGAAATAAGGTGACGAGATTTTGGTTCGCCCATGCGTTATAGCGGGCTGATTCTGATAAAAGTTGCTTCATAGTAGTTTGTTAATTAAGTGATTGTAAAGCTCGGTTTTTTAAATACATTTGTTTTAAATTTTTTCACTGGTTAAAAATAATGGTGCAAAATTGGGGATAATTTAGCGAATGGACAATAACTCAAAAGAGTAGTAATTGATAATTTTATTTTTCTAATCTTTTTGGAGTGAATGTATAAAAAGCTGATAATCAATAAATTAGAAAAAAATCACAAATTTTACAAAACAATACCCCTACATTTTTTAAAGATTTTCGCTTAACGCATAACTTTCCGAAAGTTGCAATTTTTGGAGAGTTGGGCTTATTTTAACGATGCGCTACTTATGATTTACCAACAAACGACTTTAAATTGCAACGGCACACTACTTGACATCAGCCAGCCGATTGTCATGGGTGTTTTGAACACAACGCCCGATTCTTTCTTTGTCGGCAGCCGCGTTTCCGACGAAAAAACGCTTCTGCAACGCGCCGAACGCATGATTACTGAGGGGTCCTCCATTTTGGATATTGGCGGAATGTCGAGTCGGCCAGGTGCCGAAATTATTGACGAAGCCGAAGAAATGCGCCGCGTTTTGCCCGCAATTGAAGCCGTGAAAAAGACATTTCCGACGGCAATTATTTCGGTCGATACCATTCGAGCGGGCGTTGCACGGGCGGCCGTTGAAGCGGGCGCGTCGATTGTCAACGATATTTCCGCAGGAAATTTGGATGAAAAAATGTTTGTCACAGTCGCAGAACTCAACGTGCCGTACATTTTAATGCACATGAAAGCCACGCCCAAAACGATGCAAAATGCGGCCGTTTATGACAATGTTTCGCTTGAAATTCTCGATTTTTTCATCGAAAAAGTTGGCATACTGAGGGGTCTTGGCGTGAAAGATATTGTCGTTGACGTGGGTTTTGGCTTCGGAAAAACGTTGGAACAAAACTACGAATTGTTGAGGAAACTGCACGTCTTCAAAATTCTTGATTGTCCGTTACTTGCTGGATTGAGTCGCAAGACAATGATTTACAAGGCTTTAGATATAACAGCTGATTTTGCTTTGAATGGCACGACGGCGGCCAATACGTTGGCACTTATGAACGGCGCAAAAATTTTACGCGTGCATGATGTTAAAGAAGCCGTTGAAGCGATTAAAATTTACAACCAATATTTGGGTATTTGAGGGTAGAAACGACGTGTTAATTTATTCGCAATTATAGACGCACCTCACCGCACTGTAATATCATTGTTTTCACTTATTCACAATAAAAAATTCCGATTTTTATTGTTCATTAAATGGGATAATTGGTTGATAGGGCTTACTTTTCGGCTTCGATTTAAAAACAGCAATATTTTAAAGCACACACGTCTAATTTTTTTATAAAGCATACATATTCTAATTTATTCAAGCATACTGTTCTAATTTCTTTTCCACACACTACACAGACGAAGTAAATTTTCTAAGAGAAAACTTAAAGGCGCTTAACTTTTACAACAGCTACTTAAATATTATACTTTTGGAACATCTCAGTGAAGATACGATTAAGCGGGCGACGTTGACGTTTATGAAAACGTATTACAAATTTCGACCACGCGCTGGTGAAACATCAATCAGTTACGATATGATTCACCCGTCGGGCGTCGTCGTTGATGGCTACTTGACTTTTTTGAAAGAAAACGGCAAACCTTTCGTCGCTACTTTTGAAGCAACTTCCGCAGTCTCGGCTGATGAGGTGCGCTTTCGTTTGCAAAATCGACAACTCGTTTGGGATGCCATCGCGGCGGGCAGCATTTTAGCAACTATCTTAATGGTGGCCGCTTGGGTTACCAATTTTTGGGATTTGACGCGCGTAGGTTGGGTGTTTAGCGTGGTTTTACCCGTGGTTTTGGCATTTTTAAGCGTCATTGCTTACCAAATGTTGTTCCGCTCGTCCGAACGCTACCGCTATATTTATGCCATAGAACAGTTCAAACAGTACCACGCCGATGAGCAATGGGTCGCTTTGGGTAAAGATGTTTTTGACAACACGAGCGAGTCTGATTTTGCCGAATTGCGGGACCAATGCGTTAAAAATGGCTTCGGTTTGGTGACTGTTGACGGTGACGAACACGTGAATTTATTGATTACGCCCGCTCGCGAAGAGATTTTCGGCAAAAAACGCCACACCTTAAAGTTTGCGGAGAACCCCTCAGTATCCAACGCTTTTGTGGATGCAAAACGCCTTGCGCCGCAAAATTTGGAGCGTTTTCGCCAACCATTTTTACGTCAATTGGCGATTACGTGCTGTTCAATTGTTATGTTAACGGGTTTGTTCTATCGGTCGTGGACTTTGCGCCCCGTCGATTATGTGTCCAATCAAAAAGCGTATCAAGATTCGATGGCACTTCACGCCATCAAAATGTCGGAGGAACCAGAACCCGCGGCAATGGTTTACAATCCTGATGATGCCGAAAAATCGACAAAACCGCTGCCTTACGAACCGACTGCCGCCGCTATTAGCAACCCGCCAAAAACGGCAGAATCGGCAGTAGGTTTATACGTTTACACGTTGAGCGACGGTTATTTGACCTATGATTGCGCGCGGATTGACATGAGAGGAACAAAATACGTCGTTCAAGACCACGTTTACGCGTCTTTTGACGAAGCGCGCCGCCGCATTGATTTGCTCAAAACGCAAGATTTACGCGGCAATGCCATCTGTTTGACCTGCACATCGAACGCCACAACGCGCGGTTATTGCGTCTATTATGGTGATTTTTTCAACGATGTCAACGCGGCAAATCAGAAAGGCAATGAGATTAAAAAAGAACTGGCCGCAATGGGTTTGGCGAATGAATTTATTCAAATCCGCGTGTTGCAGTTCTAAAATACAGAAAGAGAGAATACAAACTATGACCGAAGAAAGTCCAATCGTTTTGCGCGGTTGGGCTTTTGTTTTTGCGTGAAAAGGCATTATTCCCGTCTTTTTTGATTGGGAATAACGTGTTTTGCCAAAATAACTTTACCATTCGTTTTGCTCTCGTCACCTTTTTTGACTGCCCAAAGCGCATCCGATGCTTTGCGCGCCGACGTTTTCAAATCAACGATTGGTTTTGGATAATCGCGCCCTAATTCAAAGTTATAAAACAGTTTTTCTAAGGCGGGAATTTTATCGGGTTCGTGGATTAAATTGTTCGGCAAATGTGCCAATTCGGGACACCATTTTCGGATAAAAACGCCTTCGGGGTCGTGTTTTTCGGAGTTGTGGACGGGGTTGTAAACGCGAATTGTGTTGATGCCCGT
>JAYUKJ010000002.1:0-1886 GCA_043764555.1 Saprospiraceae bacterium | reverse complement strand
ATAGTAAAACTCAAGAGTTAATTTTTAGTGGCATTGTTTTCATGCTGGTTGCGCGCAACATGATGCGGCCCGAAAAAACGCCTTTCGATTGGCTAATGATTGTCATTGGCATCGGACTTTTGGCGCGTCAAGGGTACGCCGCTTATCAATCTCGACAATAAATTCTAGGACCCCTCAGTATTTTCACTTGTTTTGTACCTTATTTTATAACTTATTCTAAAAAACATATTATGTATCAAAAACCATCAGCCGCATTTATTGCCGCTTCTTGGGTCGCTTTGGGCGCGGGAATGGTCGGTTTCCTCGCTGGATTGAGCCGCGCCGAATTGCCTTTGAACGAAAAAGGTTACTATTTTACCGTTTTGATGTACGGTCTTTTTTCCGTCGTTTCAGTCCAAAAAAGCGTGCGCGACCGCTTGGAAGGCATTCCCGTAACGGATATTTATTACGGATTGAGCTGGTTTTCAACGCTTTTGTCCATCGGTTTGCTCATCGTTGGCTTGTGGAACGCAACGATGTTGGCGAGCGAAAAAGGCTTTTACGCGTTCGCCTTTTTGTTGGCGTTATTTGGTGCCATTACGGTGCAAAAAAATACGCGTGATATGAAAAATAGCGAAAAATAACGACGATTTGCTTGATTTTCATAGCTCAGATAAAAGCCTTTCAACGCGCGTTTGAAAGGCTTTTTTTTGCAAAATACTGAGGGGTCTCTCTTCTGATAAATAAAAAAAAACGGAATTCTTACCCTAAAGTTTTGTCAACCGTCTATTTCAATCGACATTTGCCGCCTAATTACTTAACGACAACCATAATTATCAGCAGTTTATGACTACTACTTTAATCGTCACCGTTATCGGCATCACCGTTTGGTTGGTGTATTTGATTTACCGAAACGTCTATTTGACAAACCGCGAACGGCAACTCGAGATTGCGGACCCCTCAGTGAAATTCCCCGTTCGCCCACTAAATACGCCTTATTGGGCTAAAAATGCGGTGATTTATCAAGTCAACACGCGCCAATTTTCGACCGAAGGAAATTTTGCTGCCGTGGAAGCAGCTTTGCCGCGTATTGCGGCTATGGGCGTGGATGTGATTTGGTTTATGCCGATTTACCCGCTTTGCGACAGCAAAAAAAAATGTCACGAAGACGCTGAAACGGAATGTCTCGGCTCGCATTACGCAGTTTATGATTTCTTTTCGATTAATCCACGCTACGGAACACCCGAAGATTTCAGGAGCGTTGTTGCTAAAATTCACGAGTTGGGCATGAAAGTCATTCTTGATTTTGTGCCAAATCATACGGGTTGGGATTCGCGTTGGATGTTGCGACATCCCGAATGGTTCAAGACGGACGCGGCGGGTAATATTATTTCGCCCGTGAAGTTGGAAAACGGTGAATCGTGGGGTTGGGACGACGTGGCGCAGCTTGACCATTCTAAAAAGCGGGTGCGCGAAAACCTCATTCAGGCGCACGAATTTTGGTTAAATAATTTTGACATTGACGGTTTTAGAGAAGACGTGGCGGGCGAAGTACCGACCGCTTTGTGGGCAGAAATGCGCCCGCGTTTGGAGAAAATTCGGCCAATTTTTATGCTTTCAGAAGACGAAGCGCAAGGAAAAGACCACTTTGCAACCTGCTTTAATGCCAATTATGGTTGGGGAACACACCACGTGATGAAGCAAATTATCAAGGGTGAAAAGACGGCGGCGGCGATGTTTGAATGGACAGAAAGCATCAAAGAACGCTTCGGAACGCGCGGTTATCAGTTGAATTTTACGCAAAATCACGATGAAAACACGTGGAACGGCACCGAAAAGGAATTGTTCGGCGCAGGTGCGGATTGCTACACGGCTTTATGTTTTGTGATGGAAGGTATGGGTTTAAT
>JAYUKJ010000001.1:0-6298 GCA_043764555.1 Saprospiraceae bacterium | reverse complement strand
TCGGCATTGAAACCGTTGGCACCGTTTGCGCATCTCGATTGATAACTTGTTGATTGTCAACGCTGAATGCTAAATTTTTGCCCGACATTCCCGTTTTTATTTTGAAATTCAACGTTGCAATTTGACCATTGCCCGCGCCGTTTTGTTGGTTCGTTCGGCTGATTGCGGCGTCGATTGACCCATTGAAATTCTTAGAAATCCGCACAATATTGTCGCCACTGCCCAACCAATTTGGATTGTACGTCAGATAAACCGTCGAAGCATCAATCACCGATGCATCATAGTTGATGGAAAAGGCCAAGCCATAAACGCCATTCGCCGCGTTCGTCGCATCGCCTAAAATAATCGGGAACGATGCCCATTGACCTTCCACAACGCGACCTGTTTGAACGAAAATCGGCGGCGCAGCGCCGCGCACTTCTAATGGATTGCTATTGTCGCGTAAATTGCGTATTTTCAACCAGTTACGTGTTATAGTTAACGTATCTTTATGGTTAATAATGCCGTTTCCGTCGGCGTCAATGTGTTTGAAATTGACGGTTGTTGGCGTTTGTTTTGACCAAAAAGGCACGTTGAAAGGCTGCCAACTTGTGCAATAACTGTTGCCATTTGCACTGTCAGTTGCGCAATAAGGTCTTTGCAAACCACGCTCACCGAAAGCCAAACCGATGTTAAGCAAATCGTTGGCGTTGACCACGCCGCTCGTATCGGTATCGCCTGGCCAAACGCAGGTCGTGAGCGTTTTTGACGCTGTAACGCTGCAACCATTCGCATCCGTCGCGGTGACAGAATAAGTCCCAATTGGCACGTCCCTCAAAACTGTCGATGTGCTGCCATTGTTCCAACGGAAACTAAACGTCGTACCGTTAGAAGAATAGACGTAAGCCGAAATTGTCCCGCGCCCGAACCGATTCGCGCAGGAATCGTACATTGATATTTGCAAACGATTTGCATTGTAGTAATTAGTATAACCGTTGTACAAACAGCCTTGTGCCGATTTTACGGTGAAAGGTAAGTAGCCATAATTAACCACATTCTGAAAAACAGTATCGCTCGTAAAAGCACCGCCATTGAGAGAAATGGTGAAAGGACGGGTAATATTTGGGGAATTAACCGATATTTTCAGCGTTCCAATGCTGTCACCACATCTGGTATTCGGCGTAAAAGTCGTCGTTGCGGACACTGAATCGCGTCTATAATAAATATAAATAGTATTGTAAATGCTATCACTGCGACAGCCAAAGGCATCCACAACACTTACAGTATGCGTTCCTTCTCGTAATCTCACGATGGTGTCGGTCGTTGCGGCGCCATTGTCAATCCTAAAAGTGTAAGGCGCGCGTCCTCCGCTGACTTTAAGTTTGAACGTATAAATCGTATCAGAACAGCTCGTTAGTGGCTGTTGCTCGGTGTAAACGTATAAGTTGTTGGTACTTCTTAAATTTATAACCGTATCAATGCTCGAACAACCGTTGATGGAGTAGCCAAATGTATGGCGGCCAGGCGCGACATTTTGCCACGTATTTGTTGCCGAAGCCACGCCGTCAAGCCGCAGCACGTAAGGACTATTGCTCGGATTGTAAACATTTGCGGTGAGTGTCGCGGGTTGATTACAGCTTGAATTGTAATCAAAAGAGTAGCGTAAATATTGCTGCCCTCGCGGGTAGTAAAATCTATTGATTTTATACACGCAGCCTTGCGCCGTTCGGATATACACGTACCGATAATTGTATTGATAATAGATATTGACGTTCCGAAAAACGGAATCCGTCGTGTAAGTCACACCATCGAGCGACATACTGAGGGGTCCTTGCAGATTGGGGTCGTTGACCGAAATCTCTAAATTGCCGAGGCTGTCGCAGGTTGTGTTAGGCGCAAAATTTTGGAGCGCGGCGATGGAATCTGGTCGAAATTCGATAGGCACAATCGTCCGATTAGAGCGGCAACCGTCAGCGTCTTGAACGGTGATGTAATTGAACGTATTTTTTAGATAAACAAGGTCGGTAGTGACACGTGGATTATTGTTGATGTTGAAAGTGTAAGGCGCCTGACCACCATAAGCGGTCAATCTGAACAAACGTACCGAATCTATGCAAGTCCGTTGTTGTGGTACTTCTGTCGCGTAAATGGCTATTGAAGCCGTGGAACCCAACAATATAGGCGTTGAATCGGCGCGCGTACAGCCGTTGCTACTCGTATAGCCGAGCGTGTGGCGGCCAGGCAAAACGTTTTGCCACGTGTTGTTTGGCGACGCGACGCCATCAAGTCGGAAAGCGTAAGTGACGTTATTGATGAAGGTATAATTGATAGAAAGTGGGGCAGGATTACCGCAAGACGTGTAATTGATACTAAAATCGGGCGCTGCGTTGTATCTGAAACTTCTAATTGCACCATTGTAAACACAACCATTTGGCGTTTTTAGCAAAAACGGCGTGGTACCATTAAAAAGCCGAACATTTCTAAGAACGCTGTCGTTAACGTAAGGCTGACCAGCAAGAGAAATGCTAAAAGGACGCGGAATAGCGCCACTAATTGCCGAAATCGTTAAAGTTCCAACGCTGTCACAAGCAGTATTTGGCACGAAGGTGAAATTTGTTTTTACGGAATCAAAAGGCGGAAAAACTGCCGTGTAAATGGTATCGCCAACGCAACCATTTGCGTCCGTAATTTTAATGGTATTTCTACCTTGCATCAAAGAAATCTCGGGCTGTGGGACTGCAGCCACGCCATTGATATTGATAGAATAAGGCGATTCACCGCCCCTAATACCAATCAAATACGCCGCCGTGTTAGCGAGGCAACTTGCGCGATAAAGGTATCGAACACCACCAAGTTGTGGCTGATTCGACGACAAATACCGATAGTAAGTGCGGCTTGTGCAGCCGTTACTGCCCGTGTAACTAATCGTGTGATTGCCGGGCCGCACGTTCTGCCAGCTATTTGTCGCCGACGCAACGCTGTCAAGTTTGAACGTGTAAGTGATACCCCTATTCGGGTATGTAATTGTCAAGGGCGCGGTTGACTCACTGCATCCAGCATAATTGACCGTAAAATTAACGGAGTCGCACACTTGCGCGGACATTTGAGGACCCCTCAGTATGGCGAGGGCAAAAAGGATAAATAAGCTGATTTTTTTCATACTGATTAAGCGGTTTTGGTTGTAAACGGATTGGATGTATTTTTCCATTTGAAAAGAAAATTTAGGTTGTGAAATTAAATGAAAGCGCGTTTGGCCAAACTTACACACAAGAGATGATGTATTGAGAAAACGCTGTCTTGTCGAATGTTAAATTTGCAAAAGCTTTTTTTGTGTTTTCAAACCTTTGTCGAAAAAACTTGTTTTTCGGCACAATGTCCACAAGCAATGAAGTTCATGTATAACTTCGCCCCATGTTTGAGACGGTAGGTCTTAACTATTTCATTTTTTAATTAAAAAAAAAGACAATGAAAAACTTTTTAGCACCCCTCAGTATCGCAGCGTTTTTGACGCTTTCTGTTGCGGCTAATGCACAACTCACAATGCCAGCACCGAGTACAACAGCTTCGGTAAAGCAACCTGTCGGCATGACAGAAATCACGCTTGAGTACAGCCGTCCGAGTGCAAAAGGACGTAAAATTATGGGCGAAATCGTCCCTTTTGGCGCTATTTGGCGCACGGGTGCCAATCAGCCAGTGAAATTTACAACAACTGATTCTATCACAGTTGGCGGCAAAGGTTTGGCAAAAGGTACGTATGTTATCATGACAAAACCGGGCAAAGACGCGTGGGAAGTGATGTTCAATAAGAATCCGAAAGCCAACGCGACGGACGAAAAAATGTTGTTCCCAGAAGACAATGTTGTGAGCATCAGCGTGCCAACGATGAAAACGGGCATGATGGTCGAGACGTTTACGATGGGTATCAATAACATCACAAATGCGTCGGCTACTTTGGACATGATGTGGGAAAATACGGCGGTAAGTGTGCCATTTACCAATGACATTGACGCTAAAATCATGGCTCAAATCAAGCAAAAATTGGATGGTCCAACGCAAAATGACTATTTCAATATGTCGCAATACTATTTGGATTCGGGTAAAGATGCCGCTAAGGCACTTGACTTTGTTGACAAAGCACTCGCAAAAGGTGAGCGTTATTGGATGTTGCGCCACAAATCTTTGGTTTTGGCAAAAATGGGCGATAAAAAAGGCGCCATTGAAACCGCTAAAAAATCGCTCGCGGCAGCAACGGAAGCTAAAAATATGGACTACGTTCGGATGAATGAAAAGAGCATCGCCGAATGGATGAAATAATTTTAAGGATTCCAAATTCCAAGGATTCCAAGGATTCCAAATTCCAAGGATTCCAAATTCCAAATTCCAAGGATTCCAAGGATTCCAAGGATTCCAAGGATTCCAAGGATTCCAAGGATTCCAAGGATTCCAAGGATTCCAAGGATTCCAAATTTCAAAAATTCCAAATTTCAAATCTGGAATCGTTGGAATTTTTGGAATTTGGAATTTGGAATTTGGAATTTGGAATTTGGAATTTGGAATTTGAAATTTGGAATTAAAAAAAATGCTGAGCGTTATGACAACGTTCGGCATTTTCTTTTGTTAGTTGTATTGAAATAAAAAATCTTATTCATTTTAAAATCAATTAGTTATGAACTCAATTCACGCGTATTCAACAACGAGTATCGAAGGCCAAAATCTCGCATTATCAACTTTTGCGGGGCGTAAAATGCTGATTGTCAACGTCGCAAGCGCTTGTGGCTATACCCCTCAGTATCAGCAGCTTCAAGAACTGCATGAACATTTTTCGGATAAAATTGCCGTTATTGGTTTTCCGTGCAACGATTTTGGCGGTCAAGAATCTAAAAGTGAAGCCGATATTCAACAGTTTTGCACGGCTCGTTTTGGTGTGACTTTTCCGCTTTCGGCGAAAGTTGGCATTAAGAAAAGTATGCATCCGATTTATGAATTTTTGACAAAAAAAGAATTGAACGGCGTGAGCGACAACGACGTTAAATGGAATTTTCAAAAGTATTTATTGAACGAAAAAGGGGAGTTGATGCACGTTTTGCCGTCGTCGGTTTCGCCATTAGATGAGACAATTTTGAGTTTTATTCAGGGTTGATTTATTCCCTTATTTTGCGCTGACTATCTCATCGTTAAAGTATTTTCACGCATTAATCTACGATAATCAGCGCAATTAATGGATAAAATCTTCCAAAGGGACCCCTCAGTATAAAAGCGTTTTTTTACATAAAGTCAATCAAAAATCAATCAAAATGGCAGAACAAGAAGTTGCAAAACACACCAAAAAAGTGTACAAAGTTTGGGCGAGTAAAGAACACTCTTGGCAACATAAAGTCAAGGAGTTTTTTATTGAGATTGTCATCATCGTATTTGCGGTGTCGCTGTCGATTTGGTTTCACAATCTGAGTGAAAAAAGCCATGACCGAAAAGAAGCAAAAGCCTATCTGGAGGGCTTGAAAAAAGATTTGCTGAAAGATATTGTGGAAATGCGCGAAGACTCGGCATCTTTCGTTGACCAACACAAATTTTATACGTATTTGGGCAGCGCCCCAAAAGGCGTTTTGGATACAGCAATGATAATAGAGAATTCTTGGATGTTTAGCAATCAAACCGCTCTGATACCTAATATCAGTCGTTTTGAGGCACTTAAATATTCAGGAAAAATGAATATTATCGAAAATAAAGAGTTATTGGATGAAATTCTGAATTTATATGAAGAAAAAATCCCTTTACTCGTCAATATTGCGACCAATGCAAATGACTATAAAAACGGCAGTTTTAACGAATACATGGACAGGCACCGTTATTTTTTGGCAGCCAAACAAACCGAATTTTATAAAGAAATTCAGACAAATGTGGATTTGAATTACTATTTCAAACGGATTGCGTCAACGATGCCTTACGTTATTGACCGTTATCGCGATGTGATTCAGCACAATGAAAAATTGGTTAGAATGATTGATAAAGAAATTAAGTAATTTTTCTGGAATCAGGATTTGCGGGATTTTTCAAAGATAAAAAAAGGATGTTAGATGTGTAAAGGCGTATAAATGACGCTTACCACATCTAACATCCTTTTTTTATTCTTCCAAATTCCACGCATCTCAATTCTAAAAAACACCCCCTCAGTATTTCAGGAAAACAAGTATTTTAACTGTTATTATTTGGTTACTAAACAGATATTGTTTTTTAATTATTGTTAAAAAAAGAATGTAAAAGCGAAGTGATTTTTTTTAGCATAAAGTGCCTTTTTCCGCGTCGGATTTTTCACCTTTAC